>JALTEE010000504.1 GCA_027007865.1 bacterium | reverse complement strand
GAATATGTAGCATTTGGCTATAATATTCTCGATGAATTTCAAAAAAATAATGTCGATTATACTTATTTGTCAAAAAGCGAGATTCATAATTTTTTAGAAAAAAATTGAATTTGAAGTTCGGTTCGATATATTTGCATTTTCATCGATAAAATCGAGGAGGATATATAATGTCGGAGAAAATCGGCAGAACAGTGAAAGTAGCGGGACCGCTTGTTGTCGCAGAAAATATGGCGGGAACAAGAATGTTCGATGTCGTCCGTGTTTCGGAAAATCGTCTTGTCGGCGAAATAATCGTTCTTCGCGGCGATACCGCATCGATTCAGGTATATGAAGAAACTGGCGGTCTCGGTATCGGTGAACCCGTATATCTCACAGGCGCGCCGCTTTCAGTAGAACTCGGGCCGGGATTGCTCACGGCAATTTTCGACGGTGTCCAGCGACCACTCGACAAAATTATGAAACAAGAAGGCGATTATATCACCCGTGGTGTCGAGGTGCCTGCTCTGTCCAGAGATAAAAAATGGCATTTTTTGCCGAAAGTCAAAGCAGGCGATAAAGTTGTCGAAGGAGATATTATCGGAACAGTTCAGGAAACGGAAATTATCGAGCATAGGATTATGGTTCCACCGGGCATTTTCGGCACAATCGAACATATCGAGGAGGGAGAATTTACTATTGTCGATACTGTCTGCGTTCTCAAAGATGATAATGGTGTAGAAAAAAACATAACGATGCTACAGCGCTGGCCTGTGCGAATTCCGCGACCTTATAAGAAAAAGTTGAAGCCGCAAATACCTCTCATTTCGGGGCAGCGTATTCTCGATACATTTATTCCCGTTGCAAAAGGCGGAACGGCGTGCGTTCCCGGTCCGTTCGGTTCTGGAAAAACCGTTATCCAGCACCAACTCGCGAGATGGGCGGATGCTGAAATTATCGTATATGTTGGCTGCGGCGAGCGCGGAAATGAAATGACTGATGTGCTCAGAGAGTTCCCCGAACTCAAAGACCCGAAAACCGGAAAACCGCTACTGCAGCGAACCGTGATGATTGCGAACACATCGAATATGCCGGTGGCGGCGAGAGAAGCATCTGTTTATACGGGTATTACAATCGGGGAATATTTTCGCGATATGGGATATTCTGTTGCGCTGATGGCGGATTCTACATCGCGCTGGGCGGAAGCGATGCGAGAAATTTCCGGCAGACTCGAGGAAATGCCGGGCGAAGAGGGCTATCCCGCATATCTCGGCAGAAGAATTGCAGAATTTTACGAGCGCTCCGGCTATGTGAAAACGATAGGTTCTGACGACAGAGAGGGTGCATTGTCTGTAATCGGTGCAGTGTCGCCTCCCGGCGGAGACCTTTCCGACCCCGTAGTTCAAGCGACACTGCGTGTTGTTCGTGTGTTCTGGTCGCTCGAGGCGGAACTCGCATACCAAAGACATTTCCCTGCAATATCGTGGCTGCGGTCATACACGCTTTACAAGGAAAATCTCGACAGTTGGTTCGTCGAAAATCTCGGAGAAGAATACATTAAGCAGCGCGACTATACGATGGCACTGCTGCAAAAGGAAGCGCAACTGCAAGAAATCGTCCGACTTGTCGGGGCGGAATCGCTTCCCATTAAAGATAGACTTACATTAGAAATCACGCGCTCGATACGAGAAGATTTCATACAGCAAAACGCTTTCGACGATGTGGATACATACTGTTCTATCGAAAAACAAAAACTATTGCTCGACCTCGTTCTATCATTCGAACCCGAAGCAAAGCGCGCTATCGACGCAGGCGTTCAATTTAGCAAAATCGCATATATGCAGGAAAGAGAACTTATCGCGAGAGCGAAATTCATCCCGAATGATAAAGTCGAAGAAGAATATTCCATAATTAAGCAGAGAATTCACGATGCGGTGGACAAACTTATAGCGGAAGTAGCAGAAGAATAATGGCACAGAATGAAATACAATCTAATGATATTTTTAATGCGCTCTTTAATGTTATCGAGAAACTCGAAACCGCTCAAATCGATTATATGCTGACAGGTTCGGTTGCGGGTTTTTTTTGGGGTGTAAAAAGATTTACTCAGGATATCGATATCGTAATTTCATTGGAAAATATCACTCCGGAAATTATAGAAAATAGTTTTTCAACCTCGGAATATTATATCGCTCAAACTGCTCTTCTCGATACATTCTACGGCAAAGCAAAAATGTTTAATATTATCGAACTCGCAAGTTATACAAAAATCGATTTGATTGCCCAAACGGAATCTGAATATTCTATTTCACAATTCAAAAGGCGAAAGAGAATCGATTTTTTCGGTGGCAAAGTTTGGGTGATTTCTCCCGAAGACCTCGTGCTTTCCAAACTAAATTGGCAAAAAATGAATAACTCTTCGCAGCAGCGAAACGATATAATCACAATCATAGATTTGATAGATTTAGACACGGATTATATAAATAATTGGGCAAAGAAATTGGGGACATTCGAACTATGGAAAGACCTTTCGACACATCGCCCGAAGCATACGACACGATGAAAAAACTGTGGCTTTCTCTAACACCGCAGGAGCGATTTCGAAAAAGTCTGCATTTTCTCGTTATGGGGAGATATTTGATTATAGCGAGATTGCATTTCCTCCATCCGGATGCGACGCCGCGTGAAACGATGATTATGTTATTCGAAGAACTTTATCGCGGAGAACTGCCTCAGAATATAATAGACGATGTGGTTCAAAAAATCCATAGTATGCCGTTTCGTCCCGAATGGCGAAAGATGCTCGGAATCGATGAAAACACGCCGGTAGATTGAATTTGGGATGAGAAAGCAAGATGAGCAATAAACAAAATAGCGATATTGCGATAGTCGTTTTATCCGGCGGAATGGACAGC
Organism: bacterium; assembly: GCA_027007865.1. Taxonomy (GTDB): domain Bacteria; phylum UBP14; class UBA6098; order B30-G16; family B30-G16; genus JAGHAI01. The sequence continues at coordinate 12,123 of JALTEE010000504.1, read as the reverse complement.
GCCACTGCGCTTGCAGTTGCCGCCGATAAAGGCGAGCGCCTTGCACTTCTGCATTTCGATTATGGACAGCGCAATCGGTTGCAGGAACAGCGCGCATTCGATGCGCTCGCAAAGCGTTACGATGTCGAAAAAAAACTCGTTGTTCCGATGGATTTTTTAAAAATCATCGGCGGTTCTGCGCTGACAGATGAAAAAATTCCCGTTCCCGATGAAATGCCAAAAAATGGCGAAATCCCGCCGACCTATGTCCCGTTCCGCAATGGAATTATGCTTGCTATCGCTGCTGCGTGGGCGGAAGTTATTGGTGCGAAAAAAATTTATACAGGTTTCGTCGAAGAGGACAGTTCCGGCTATCCCGACTGCCGCGAAATATTCGTCGGCGCTATGGAGAAAGCGGTCAATCTCGGCAGGCGACCCGAAAGCGAAGTCGAAATCGTTGCGCCGTTGCTGCATCTGCGGAAATCGGAAATCGTTAAATTGGGAACGAAACTCGGCGTGCCATACAAACTCACCTACTCGTGCTATATCGGCGGAGAAAAACACTGCGGGAAATGCCCCGCCTGCCGACTGCGAAAAAAAGCATTTATCGAAGCGCAAATCCCCGACCCCACTGTGTATAGCAATCCCGCCGGAGCGGGATGACCATCCACGCTTCGCAGCTCGTTGAGGTCGTTCCTGGTGGTCGCTTAGATTGGTTCAGGTGTAGTCCATCTCAAAGATGGTCTACACCTGCTGCGGTGTCATTCTATTTCACATACACAATTCGCGTTGTAGGGGCAATTCATGAATTGCCCCTACAAAATATAAACAATTCATTTTTACAAGGGCGTATTCGATAGGCCCCTACCGAATATACACAATCCGTTTCGTCGTCGTCCGTCCGTCATCCGTTGTCGCTCGAACAAGATATATTCCCGATGCGATGGATTTGTCGGGTTGCCAGATGAATGTGCGGGCGCCGTTCGTAGGGGCGTATAGCATACGCCCTTTATCTATTGGGCGAACGTTATTCGCCCCTACAATATTCCTCATTATATCATATATTTTTACACCCGCATTCGCTGGTGCAGTGATTTCGCACGACGAATTGAACGGATTGGGATATGCAGATATCGTATAAACAAGGGGTTGCAACCCCTTGTTGATGTTCAATAATATAATGATGAAAAAACACTATGTCAAGGGAAAGAATCCCCATCATCCTATATCCGAGTTGGACGGGGGGAAAATCGGCGATATAATCTTCAAGTTGTTCAGACGGGCGCAATTTGAGCGACAGCCATGAGCGAAGTTCGAGAGCGCCGAAGGCTGAAGGTGAAGCGGAACGCTTCTGTGAAAAATATCTTGCCTCGATGATTTTTTCATTCAATTTATAGTCGAAATGAAATATTCGAGGAGGATTGCTATGGCTAAAATTTTACCATTCCGCGGAGTGACATACTCCCGAGAGAAATTCGGCAGCGATTTGACCGAACTAATCACTCAGCCTTATGACAGAATCACGCCGGAGCGACAGGCGGAATATTATCGCCGTCATCCGAAAAATTTTGTGCGGGTCGTTCTCGGCAAAAAGTTCGCCAGCGATGACGAATACTACAATTACTATGCTCGCAGTGCGGGATATTTGAACTGCTGGCTCGAGGATAAAATTCTTGTGTCCGATGAAAAACCGGCGATTTATGCGTATCATCAGGCGTTCGAGGTCGAGGGTCAAAAAATTGTTCGCAAGGGGTTTATTGCGCTGGCGGAGCTCGAAGAGCCAGGCAAGGGCGTTAAGGCGCACGAGAAAACTCTTGCGGGTCCCAAAGCGGACAGATTGAATTTGACGAGGCATATTCGCGCGCAGGTCGGGCATATTTTTATGCTCTATTCCGACCCGCAAAAAGTCGCCGATGAGGCACTCGAGCAGGCAATCGCAAACAGCGAGCCGGATTTTATAGCGAAGGATTGGTTCGGCAACGAGCATCGTCTTTGGGCAATTACCGATGAAGCGACAATCGAGACAGTCCAAAATGCACTTGCGGATAAAACTCTGTTCATCGCCGATGGACATCATCGCTACGAGACGGCGGTCAATTACTGGAAAGAGTGCGAATCGAAAGGGCTTAAACCCGAAACTGGCGCGACCGAGACTTTCCGCAATCGAATGATGACATTTATCAATATGGATGACCCGGGGCTCGTGGTTCTGCCGACACACAGGGTCGTGCATTCGGTCAAAAATTTTAACCTCGATAGTTTCATCTCCGCCGCCGAGAAAAATTTCAAAATCGAAAGATATCCTCTCGTAACCGAAGGATGCGTAAAAGGGAAATTTCAAGAGGCGATGGCGAAAATGGAGGCGCTCGGCGAGCAAGGTGAGCACGCATTCGTCTTCATCCCGAAAAATGCCAAAGAATATTATCTGCTGACACTTCGCGACGAGTCGATTATGGATAAAAGGATTACCGAGCAGGTTTCCGCCGAATGGAAACGATTGGATGTTACGATATTGCACAAACTTTTGCTCGAAGACCTTCTCGGTATCGATGCCAAGGCACTCGAAGAGAAGCGAAATCTCTACTACATTCGCAACAAGGACGATGGCTTCGATTATCTCGAAAAAGACTCCGATGTTCAAGGAGTATTCTACATCAATCCGACGAAAGTCGAGCAGGTGAAAGATATCGCCAGCGCTGGCGAACGAATGCCGCAGAAATCAACCGATTTTTACCCGAAACTTCTAACCGGAATGGTGATAAACAAATTGCGATTCGAATGAGAACCGAACCAAAAATCTTGTGTGCAGTTCTATGTGATGTTATTTGTCTATTCGAAAATATTTTTACGCTTTTTATTTTTCCGGAGGATAAACAATGCGTGTTTGCACAGGCGATGAGATGCGTCGTTTGGACGCTCTCACAATAGGTAAATATGGAATTCCTGGTGAAAATCTTATGGAACGAGCGGGTAGATGGGTCGCTCTGATTGCTGGGAATATATTGAAGGAAAATAGCGGGGGAAATGCTGTTGTTATTTCTGGCAAAGGCAACAATGGTGGGGATGGTTTTGTTGCTGCGCGCTATCTTAAAAAACTCGGGTATGATGTGAAAGTCATCGTTGTGGGCGAGCCGAGTTCATTGAAAGGCGATGCGCTGCTCAATTTCAACCGCCTTTCCGAAGCAGAACTCGGCTATGAAGTATTCGACGGCGAAATTCCGTTCGGAGATATCTATATTGATGCCATTCTCGGCACGGGCATTTCCGGTGCACCGAGAGGAAACATAGCAAAGGCGATATGCGCACTCGGTGAAGAGGCAAAAAAAGGTATTCCGATTGTATCCGTCGATATTCCATCGGGAGTGAACGGAAACAATGGCGCGGTAGAAGGTGATTCCGTTTTCGCCGACGCCACCGTCACATTCGGTTTTCCGAAAATCGGGCAAATTCTTTATCCGGGCAAAAGCAGAGTAGGCGAACTTTTTATAGCGGATATCGGCATCGATAAACGAGCGGAAGCGGAAGTCCCGATTACAACCGAAGTCGCCACTATGCCCGATATTTTTGGGCTTCTGCCTCAGCGACCGCAGGACGGACATAAGGGGACATTCGGCAAAGGACTTATTATTGCAGGTTCGGCGGGAATGACAGGTGCCGCCGTTTTGTCAGGAATTTCATTTCTGCGCTCCGGTGCAGGACTTTGCTATGCCGCAATTCCTCGTTCGCTTGTAGATATTGTCGATGGTGTCGCAACGGAAGTCGTTGTTCTTACGATGCCCGAAGTGAGAAAACGAAGATGCCATACTGTTAGAGCGCTCGGCGAACTGCATAAATATGCGAAAACCGTGAATGCGATAGGTATCGGTCCGGGCATCGGCAGACATCGAGAAACAGCGGAAATGGTGCGGAGATTTCTTGTAAAAATTCAAACTCCTATCGTGATAGATGCCGATGCATTGAATGCTCTCGTGGGCTGCAACGACGATGTCATTCCGCAAATAACAGCACCATCTGTGATGACACCGCATCACGGAGAACTCGCAAGATTGCTCGGCACAACAACCGACAATGTAGCAAAAAATCGTTTTACAAACGCAAAAGAATGGGCGAAACAACTGTTCACGATACTCGTAATCAAAGGGAATCCCACGATTGTTGCCGATGAAACGCAGGTTGTCTGGCTAAATCCCACAGGGAATGACGGAATGGCGACTGCCGGAAGTGGAGATGTTTTGACAGGACTTATTACAGGATTCATTGCACAGGGGCTTTCGCCGTTCGATGCCGCACGCATCGGAACATATATTCACGGACTCGCAGGCGATATCGCCGCACAAAACTTCACGAAGCGAGCGATGATTGCCGGGGACATCGCCGATGCAATCCCCGACGCTATTTCTATTACTGAATTCGAGCCGATTTTGAGCAGCGGAAAAGTTCCCGAATTCGAACTCGATTATAATTTAATCGACCTCGGCGCTGGAATGTATCGGTTGGTGAACAATGAAGAATAAAACCGAGAACTTTTTAGATGTTTAATTTTTTTCATTTGACAGAACGATAAAATAAAATTATAATTTCAAATTATATTTTCGAAATGACCTGAGGAGGATTATTTATGAGAGGAATTTTGTGGAAAGCGCTTTTAACGGCAATTGTGATTATTGTATCGCTCTATTTTCTTATTCCAACGATACGACTTGTTTCGATGACTAAGGAGCAAAAGAAGAATAATCCCGGACTTGTCGATGAACTTCAAATGAAAGGAATAAAACTCGGTCTCGACCTTCAGGGTGGAACGCATCTCGTTTTGGAAGTCGATACAACCAATCTTCCTGTGGACCTCGATACGATTCCCATAGATATCGCTCTCGAAGTAATCCGCAGCAGAGTGGACCAATTTGGTGTTTCCGAGCCCGTGATTCAAAAAGTTGGCAACAAGCGCATTATTGTGGAATTGCCAGGAATTCAAAATATTGAGCATGCAAAACAACTCGTTCAGGAAACTGCAATTCTCGAATTTCGATTGATGCGTGACAAGCGCGATGTCGAAAGATTTGTCGATGGAATGGACAAACTTTTGGCAGCACATCCCGAGTTGCTCGACCTTGCAAAACATAATGTATCCGCAGCGGCGGAATCAGCAAAGACTGCTGCTGAAAGCACCGCCGCAGAAACAGAGACCACAACGACTGCTGCCGCAGAAACCGCTGCCGCCGATACTTCGACTGCTGAAGCGAAACAAGATACCACTCCCAAAATGACGATGGGACAACTGATGGCGAAAGATACTTCCAAAGCAGCAGGAGACAGTAGCAAACTCACTGGCGCGAGCATTTTCGCAAAAGAATCGACCGCTGCACCAGAAGTTCCAGAAGTGACATCTCGACAGTTCACTTCGCTTGTCGATGTCGAGGAAAACTCTATTTTCGTTCCTGCGTCGAGCGTAGATTTGGTTGAGAAATTGCTCGAACTTCCAGAGGTAAAGAAACTTTATCGAGGCGCTATTTTTCTATGGGATGTGCACTACAAAAGTTATCAAGGGATTAGAACGAAAGAATTGTATATGCTTCGGGACAATGTCGAGTTGACAGGCGACCACCTCACCCGCGCGCGCTGGCATCTCGGAAGTGGATACGACCCTAAGACTGCAGGAAAACCTATAGTAGACCTCGAATTCGATGGCGTTGGTGGAAGAATATTCTCAAAAATAACGGGAGCGAACATCAAAAGGCGACTTGCAATCGTGCTGAACAAAAAAGTTTATACTGCTCCTGTAATACAGTCGAAAATTCGCAATGGCAGAGCGCAGATTACGGGAATAAACGATATTTCTGAGGCGAAAGTTATCACGATTGTTTTGCGAGCGGGTTCGCTGCCTGTGCCGCTCAAAATTGTCGAAGAAAGAACCGTAGGTCCAACATTAGGCGAAGATTCTATCCGAAGCGGTGTCAGAGCTGCTATTGTTGGGCTTATTATTGTTATACTGTTTATGCTGATGTATTATCGTTTCGCTGGAATTATTGCGGACATCGCATTATTGTTGAATTTGATAATTCTAATGGCGGCTATGGCGTTGCTGCACGCCGCGTTGACGCTGCCGGGTATCGCTGGTATAATTTTGACGATAGGTATGGCTGTCGATGCGAATGTGCTTATATACGAGCGCATTCGCGAAGAACTCCGCGCAGGGAGAACTATCAGAATGGCTATCGAAGCGGGATATTCGAGGGCGATTATCACAATTGTCGATGCAAATTTAACAACCTTGGTGGCGGCAATTATATTGTATTATTTCGGAACAGGCCCAATTCGCGGATTTGCCGTTACGCTGGGCTTGGGTATCGTAATATCTATGTATACCGCGATTGTCGTAACAAGAATGATATTCGACTGGTATATTGCAGCATTTCAGAAAGAAGCCGTAGCAATATAGAGAAGGAACACAATTTTTTATAATAGAGAACCAAGGAGGAAATGATGCAGTTCATAAAAGATATAAACTGGAATTTTTTAGGTCTTCGCAAAATTGCCTTTACTTTATCGGGCGTTCTAATTCTCGCGGGAATTGTGTCGCTTATAGTTCACGGTGGTCCTCGATACGGGGTGGATTTTACGGGTGGGCGAGTTCTCGAAGTATCATTTGGCAACCGAGTGCCCGACATCGGTGAGTTGCGAGATATTCTCACCAGCAAAGGGTTTGGTAAAATAGAAGTGCAGTCGATTACCGATAAACCGTGGGTGCTTTTCCGTGTTCCGATGGAACTCGATGAAAAATATCCCGATTTTTCAGAAATTTTACTTGAAACATTTAGAAATAATTTTTCCGAAGCGGATGGCTATAAAATCGAAGTTTTGTCAAACGAGAAAGTCGGTCCCAAAGTGGGTGCGGAACTGCGCAGCAAAGCGACCTGGGCAGTGTTATTCGCTCTCATAGCAATGCTGCTATATATAACAATTCGCTTTCAATTTCGATTCGGCGTGGCATCAGTAATCGCTCTGTTTCACGATGCGTTCATTACAATCGGAATTTTCTCGCTGCTAAACCGCGAAATCACGCTGTCTATTGTCGCAGCGTTGCTGACAATCGTAGGATATTCGATAAACGACTCGATTGTTGTCTCAGATAGAATTCGAGAAAATATGGCAAAATTGCGAAGGCTGAACTTTTTTGATATCGTGAACAAAAGTTTGAATCAAGTTTTTGCAAGAACGATTATCACATCATTCACCACGCTTATCGTTGTTCTCTGCCTGCTTCTTTTCGGCGGGAAAGTGATATACGATTTTGCGCTGGCATTATTCATCGGTATTCTCGTGGGAACTTATTCGTCGGTCTATATCGTAAGTCCGATTGTGGTTCAATGGGAGAAATGGTTTCCAAAAAAGGTCGGCGGAAGAAGAAGGTAATTTTATATCGGCGGCAATTTATTTCCGCTCCACTGCAGTGAAACGAACAGTATTTATTTCAAATACACAATCCGTTTTGTTGTTGTTTGCCAGTCTCCCGTTCGCGCTCTCACAAAATATATCCCCGATGGAATATTTTTATCGGGTGTCCATGTGAATGTGCGGTTCGTGGAGGATTGAGTGGTGGCGTCAACAGCGGGCTTTAGCCCGCTGTTTCGAACGAAGGGCTGAAGCCCTCCGTTGACAATATTCCCGCGCAAATTGTATATTTCCACATCCACCCATCCTTCTGGATTCCCGTTTTCACGGGAATGACATGACAATGTGATGGCGCACGACGAATTGAACGGATTTGGATGCGCAGAAATAACTAGTTTTTCAGGTATTTTTATTTCTGACTCACTTATTTCTGTTAAATGTGAAATGTCAAGAATATAGAGTCCATCATAGCGGTCAACAACATAGGCATATGGAGGCTTAATAAATATTCCCAATGCAATATCATCTGTATCGTAATAGCCAACTTCATAAGGATAGAGAGGATTTGATATATTAAGTATTCGAAGTCCATAACCGGCACTGGCAGTATAAATAAATGAATCCACAATCTCATTTTCATATGAACTGTATCCTGGTGTATATGACCCACAAAGGGAAATGTGTTCCGGATCGGAAATATTTAGTATGATAATTCCATTTGTAGAATAATCCCAAGAAACATATGCGTATTCTCCATAAATTACAACTGACCAGGCTGAAACTGGTGTATCAAGTTCACCATAACTTCCTACTTGAATTGGAGTTGTTGGATCTGTAATATCCATAATATATATTCCATACCAGTAATCTGCAATATAGGCATATGAATCAACAACGCTGATTCCATTACCAGGAACTGGCATATATCCCACTTGAAATGGAGAATATGGATTTGCGATATTTACAATATATGAACCACCGCCTGTCAAATATGCTAATGTATCTTTGATGACAATATCCCAAATATCAAAAAGATATTTACTGATCTCAACTGGACTTGTAGGATCGGATATATCAATTATACGTAAACCTGAATCAATATCAGCAACATAAGCATAAATGTCATCTACAACAACCTTCCGTGCAAACCATGCTGTATCAGTGCAATAACCTATTTCATAAGGATTATTAATATCTGATATATCAATAATACGCAGGCCTGCATTGCCAGCAGCTACATAAGCATAAGAATCACAAACAAAAATACCCTGGGCAAATCCTTCGATATCACAACGCCCAACTAACCTCACATTAAGTGAATCCTGCGCAAAAATGAAAGCGTATACAACGAAAATAAAAAGTAGAATATAGTTTTTCATCGGAAACTCCTCATTTTACATAAACAATTCGTTTTCCTATCGAGTTCATATCGGATGTTGCCTTTACAATATACACACCTGAATTAACCGTTTTGTCAGGATGCCAGATGAATGTGCGTGTCATTTCGGCTTGCCTCGACTCCGCTCGATGACCGAGTTTCGCAATTGTCGGGCACTGAGCGTAGTCGAAGTGTCCCGCGCAAATCGTATATCGCGATTGCTCCATCAACAATGGAGCATACTTCCTTGTTGAGTATGATTTCTCCATATAATGTAAGATGTTCGTCTTATGAATGTCTTACTTCACCACTTATTGCAAGATATTCTCCTAATGAATATCTCGTCTTATCATCTCTCACAAGATATTGGCATAATGAATATCTTGCTTTATTGTTTATCACAAGATACTCATTAAGTGAATGACTTATTTCATAAGTTGTCGTAAGATATTCATAATATCAATATCTCACTTCATTACCTGTCGTAAGACATTCGCATAGAGAGTATCTTGCCTCGTGAGCTACTTTCTCACTCCCCTCGATATAATCTCCGCAATTTTCATCGCGCTTTCCTGAATTTCATCGAGAGCTTTGCCACGCTCGATATGAAGCGTCTGCAAACCATCCATCAAATCTACAATCGACTTCGCAAGCGATTCCGTTTCATCTACAACGAATTCCGCACGCTGATGCCCGAAGCGCAAAATTCTTTCCACATGTTTCCGTTCATCATCGGCGAATTCACAGAACGAGCCCCATATTTCAGAATTTCCATAGATGAATTTCAAATTGTGCGAAAGGTATTTCATCAATCTCATCTTGTTCTTGAAGCGTGTGCGAAAATACGCTTCGAGTTTTTTCGTTCCTGTTTGCTCGTGAGCCGCGGCGCTTTGCATGGCACGAATAACACGAATCCGTTCTTCCTCGACAACCGCCGCAAAAAGAATCTTCTTGTCTGAGAAATAGCGATAGATTGTCGAGCGGTCAACTTTGGCACGATATGCGACAACATCGAGCGAAATCAGGTTCATCGGCTTGACCGTGAAACCGTAGCATGCCACATCGAGGATTTTTTGCCGTGTCGCCTGCGCTTTTTGTTCTCGTTTAGTCATCATTATTCATCGAATGTTGAATCGAAAAACAACTTATTTCTTTTTTCCCTCGTCGGACTTCGTTTGTGTTTCGCCCTCATTCCCAACCACACTCCACCCGCATATTGCGCAGTATCGCTTTGTGATTTTCTTCGTTTTTTTCAAGAATGTTGTTGGTGCGCCGCACTCGGGGCACTTTTGCGGAAGTGGTTCGTCGAAGGTTCTGAAATCGCAGTTCTCTTCGCTGCAAGCGTAGAATTTTTTCTTATATCTTTTCGATACGAGTTCGAGCAATTTGCCCTCGCATCCTTTTCGCGGGCATCTGATATCGAGTGCGAACGGTCTCGCATATTTGCATTTCGGATAGTTCGAGCAAGCGATAAATCTACCGCCCCAGCGGTTATTTTTCACGACGAGTTGTGCGCCGCAATCGGGGCATTTTTCATCGAGCGGGACAGGCGCTTGTTTCACTTTTTTCTCATCTTTGTCGAGCGGCTCGGTATATTTGCATTTCGGATAGTTCGAGCAGGCGATGAATTTCCCGTATCGTCCCCATCGTATTAGCAGCGGAGCGCCGCATTTGGGACATTTTCTATCGAGATACTCCACTGTTTCTTTTTTGTATTCGATTCGTTTTTTCTCGGCATCCTGCAATTTTTTTGAAAATGGCTCGTAAAATTTTTCCAGCAATTGCTGCCAACTCATTTTCCCGCGCTCGACCTCGTCTAATTCATCTTCCATTTTTGCAGTGAATTTCTCCTCAAAAATGGTAGGAAACATTTTTTGCAGCAATTTATTGACTTGCTTTCCGAGGTCGGTTACTACGAGTCGTTTCTTATCCAAGCGAGCATATTTCCGCGCGAGCAATGTCGAGATAATCTGCGCATAAGTGCTCGGTCTGCCGATACCCTGCGATTCCAGCTCTTTGACCAATGTGCCTTCGCTATATCGCGCGGGCGGTTTCGTGAAATGTTGGTTTGCTTTTACATTTTCGACCGATGTTTCGTCGCCTTTTTCGAGCGGAGGAAGTTTTACTTTTTCCTCATCTTCCGACTGTGCGACTCTGACATTCCAAACTTTTAGAAACCCATCGAACAAAATTTTAGTCTCCGATGTCTCGGACAAATATTCGCCGCCCTTCATTTTAACGGAAATTCGCTCCAATTGTGCAGGAGCCATCTGCGATGCGATAAATCTCCGCCAGATGAGTTCATACAATCTGAATTGGTCTTTTGATAGATATGGCTTTATTTGGCTCGGAGTTCTCGCTGGGAAAGTGGGTCGAATGGCTTCGTGAGCATCCTGTGCGGATTTTTTTGTGCCGTGAATAATTTTCCCAACATATTCGCTGCCGAATTGTGCTCGGATAAATTTTTCCGCCGAATTTCTCGCAACATCTGCAATGCGGACGGAATCCGTTCGCATATATGTGATAAGTCCTGACGGACCTTCGTCGCCGAGTTCGATTCCTTCGTATAATTGCTGCGCTATTCGCATCGTATTTTTGGTGGAAAAGCCGAGTTTGCGAGATGCTTCCAATTGCATAGAACTCGTAACGAACGGCGGCATCGGGTTTCGACGCTGTTTCTTACGCTCGATTTGCGAAACTATGAATGGAGCGGACTTTTTTACGCCGTCGAGATGTGTTTTTGCAGATTTCTCGTCGGGAATTTCAAGTTTTTTCCCTCGAAATTGCGTAACTTTTGCGGGAAATTCTTTGCCTTTAACGGATAACACTTGGTCGATTGTCCAAAATTCCTTTGGAACGAATTTTTCCAGTTCTTCCTCACGCTTCGCAAGAATCTTTAGCGCAACAGATTGCACGCGCCCTGCGGAAAGTCCTTGATGCAGTATCTTCCATAATATCGGGCTAACCTTATATCCTACGAGCCTGTCGAGGATTCTGCGAGCCTGCTGCGCATAAACCTTGTCGATATCGATTTTTGTAGGATTTTCGACTCCCTTTATTACCGCATCTTTTGTGATTTCGTTGAAAAGAACACGATGCGCAGTATCGATAATGCCGAGAGTATTCGCGATATGATATGCGATTGCTTCGCCTTCTCTGTCTGGGTCGGATGCGAGATAGATTGCATCGGCACCGGAGGCTGCGGATTTTATCGCGGCAATAGTTTTTTCCTTGCCAGGAATAATCTGATAGCGCGGTTTAAATCCTGCCTTGATATCCACAGCGAGTTGCCGTTGAGGCAAATCTACGATATGCCCCATCGATGCGACAATTTTAAAATCTTTGCCAAGATACTTCGTAAGTGTTCGACTCTTTGT
>JALTEE010000503.1 GCA_027007865.1 bacterium | reverse complement strand
TCATTTCCCAATGCCAGAATTGTTGAAAAAGATAAGATAGATATAAAAATAATCATTATGCTCGATTTTGAGACGTTCATTTCATCGATTGTTAATTGATGGACTATTATTCTATTTTTACATTATTTTTCTGCTTCCCGGTTTTACAAGTGGCAAATTCTTTTTGCAAAGCGGGCATTCATCGGGTTTGTATGTTAATATATCCAACTTTGCCAGTGAAATAATAGGGAGATTGGGAAATGGAAATTTCGGTTCTCTTCTTCTATCGATAATCGCAAGAACGGCAATAGGATGCCCGCCCAAAGCCATTAGTAACTTAATTACTTCATTAGTGGATTTGCCGGTAGTAATCACATCTTCGACAACGATAAATTTCTGCCCTTGCTGGATGGAGAAACCTCTGCGCAAAGATGGCTTGCCATCGCTATCTTTCTCGACAAAGATATGCGGAATTTTCATTGCACGAGCGACTTCTTGACCAATAACAATTCCGCCGATTGCGGGAGATGCAATAATATCAGGTTTTGAAAAACTATCGCTTGTATACAGGTTGGCGAGTTCCGTTCCAAATTGCTCCGCTATATCGGGATATTGCAGCAGTTTTGCGCATTGGACATATCTGTCGCTGTGCAACCCTGAGGAAAGCAGAAAATGTCCTTCGAGAAGCGCACCTGTTTTTTGCAAAATATGTAATATTTCACTTTGATTCATAGAATGCTTCCTTGCTGATTGTCGATTTTATTTCTCAACTCTATTGCCGCGTTTCTCGCTGCTTGTGCAAAATCTTTTCCGTGCGATGCATACAAAATTCCACGAGCAGATACGATAATCGGTGGAATACCGTCGTTAGTTGTGCCGAATTTCGATGCACCTTCGAGGTTTCCGCCCTGTGCTCCAATGCCAGGAATAAGGAAAGGGGTTTCGGGCGCAGAAATACGAATATTCTCAAACACGGATGGATGCGTCGCACCGACCACGAGCCCGAATCTCGTATCGAAATAGTTCGACCAAACCACTGAAATTTGCGCAATTTTTTCATAAAACGGAATTTGTCCGACTAAAATTGCTTCGACATCGGAATAACTCGGGTTGCTCGTAGCACAGAGCAGAAAAACTCCGGTTCCTCTTTCGATAAAAGGCGCTGCAACATCTTTTCCCATATACGGATTGAGCGTAATCGCATCGGCGCGGACAATCTCCGATGCAAATTCCGCATATTTCTCGCTCGTATGTCCAACATCGCCAAACTTACCATCGAGAATTATAGGAATATTTTCAGGGATATTTTCACGCAGTTTTTCCAGTATTTTTAATCCTTCGCTGCCGAGAGATAGGTAGAATGCGAGGTTAGGCTTATATCCACATACCAAATCTTTTGTAGCGTCGATTATCTGCATTAAAAAGTCGAAAATCTTTTCGGGAGATTTACCTGTTTCATCGGGCAAAAGCGCAGGATTTGGGTCGAGCCCAACAACAAGAGAGGAAGAGTTCTTTTCGTGGCATTTTTGCAATTTATCCCAGAAATTTTTATCATTACTCATTATTTTGCTCCCATAACGACGATCTTCCCTGTGGCGATTTGTTTGCTGTCTGCTTCGATTGTATAAATATAAACGCCAGACTTTTTTGCATTATTCCAGTTGAAATAATGTTCGCCAGCAGAATATTTTTTTGGACCCACTTTTTCCGCAATATTTCCATCTCGGTCGGAAATTGTGATAATTACCTGCGATGATTTACCGAGCGAGAATCTAATTGTCGTGGGACTGTTTAGCGCTTTTGCAGGTGAATGTTTTCTATACTCGACAACGAGCACCGTGTCGTCTCGGGGAATACCATATTGTCCGTTAAGAGTGTGGAGGTCTGTTCCATCGATAGCTAAAAATCCCGCAGGTAGCGAGTCTGCATCCCATTCTGCAACAACGGGAACAGTTGTATTGCGCAGAATAATCGTCCATTTCACATCGTCAGCGGAATGGCGGATGTCGCCCCAGAGCGCTGGGAGGTAGGAATATTTTTTATCGTTGCAGGGGAAATACGGGAAAAATCCCGCAGGAGGCACAGGTGGAGCGGGCTTGTCTAATTTTACATCGAAACCGTCTGTTGCAGAAGTGTCCATTCCTAAAACAACTTCGTAGAGTATTCCGCCATCGAGCCAGATAGAAAGATGCCAGTTTTCCGAATCGGGAAATGCGATGGCGAATATTACAAGCAGTATGATTAAAACATATTTCATCGTTCCTCACAAATTTTTTAGACTATTTCTCCTCGATTGTCCAATTATCAACAATTGCTACGATGAAAGAGCGAACGGGTGCCTTTATATTGTCGAGAATTCTTCGCGCAGAACCGCCTTCCTGCGAAACGATTACAATATCGCCGATTCCTGCATCGACGAAGTCCACAGCGAGAATGGTCTCATTTTGTTCCTCACGACTGACTGGATGAATCGGATGCACCGCAAATATTTTCTGCCCCAAATAAGCAGGATGCTTCACCGTAGCGACTATGTTCGATTTCACTCGTGCTATGAACATCTTTTAATCGATGAAAATGTTGCAATGTTAAAATTTTATTTTTCGCTCGAATTCTTTCGCAAAATAATTTTTTGAACTGTATGTCGGCTCGATTGTTATTTTGATTTTGTATTTTCCACTCGCCAAATTTTGGGGCAAATTATATTGAAATTTTTGTGCGCCGGAATTGATTCTTCGTTTTCGACCGAGTTTTTGTTCGATACCTTTACCTTTGATTTCCACCGATAAGTAGGCTTCTTCCGTGACGAAAAATGATATTGTCAATTTTTTCGCTACACTATCGAAATCGAGTTTGAAATTTTTCACATCTACTCCGACCCAGAAATACTGCGCCGATGCTCGCTCTCCGATGATGATTTGTCCGAACCTCCGCCAGATTGCGATGCCACGAGGGTGGTCGAGTTGCATATTTTTATTCCCGCATTTGCAGACGGATGTGAGATAATTCAATTTTTTGTCGAACTTGTGAACCTGACAGCGAACAGAATCGGTAATATAAATATTGTCGAGATAATCGAGCGCAACATATTGCATATCTGCATCGGGCATTTTTAACGCATCCATACTTTGCGATTTTATTTTATCTCCCGTCAATCTATTGAGCATTACGATTCGTTTCCCGAAAGAATCCACAACGGCGATAAAATTCATTTTATAAGCAGACCATCTCAATTTTTCGTCGTCAACATCGATTCCGCGTGGAGAAATTAGATTGCCGAATTCATTTAGAAAATTTCCCGATGTATCGAGAACCACAATAGAATTGCGCTTGCTGTCGGATACATAGAGCGTTCCGCCGGGAACACATTTTACATCGAAAGGCGCTTTCAATGAATCGCTTCCGAAGGATTTTATCCATCGCAGTTTCTTTTTCCCTATGTGTAGATGAACGATTCTGCGGTTTCCCGTGTCGGCGACATAGACATCGCCGTTTTCCGCTGCGCAGATGCCATCGGGATTTTTGAATTCGCCTTTTCCGCTGCCGTTTTTGCCATATAGAGCGAGCGAATACATCGACGAGTTGTAAATGATTTCTCCGCGTCCCGAATTGACGCCGAATGCAGTAATTTGGTCGTCGTCGGTCTTGTCTTTTGGGTTGTCCCAACTTTTCAATCGTGTTACAGCAATCCCCTGCGGATTATCGAAATCGGTGCGGTTGTCGAGCAGCATATCGAGTTTCGCTTCCGTTCCTTTGTGAATTCCCCAGGTGTGCTTGAACGGAGGATATACGATAGTTGTCTCGTTTTCTTCGCAGAAAATCGCCGAGACAATCGATAAAATCAATATTGTAAGTGTATAATATTTCATCGCATAATTATATTTTTCAAAAAGATAATTGCAATGGGGAAAAAGTCAAGTATTACAATTCCCATCTTGCTCCGAGCCAGACACGGTTGTTTATGGGGCGAACAGGTTGCGTTTCACGGACAGTATAACCCCAGAATAACGAAAAAGTTCCACCAGTGCCATATTGTTTTACCGCTAATTCGACATATTGTCTCTGCGATGTTTCTCCACCGTTCTGAAAATAGAGCGTTGGATTATAGGCGATTTCGCAGTGGAGAGATTTGTATTCGAGCAGTGAAATTTGCAAATTCGCATCGATTCTATTGTTCAGCGGATGAGTGTATTGGAACCACACAGGGTCGTGAAATCGTGGGAATATGCCGATTGCGAAATCCCAGAATATTTTGGGGCGAAATCGTATTGCATTACTTTTGTTATGGAGAAACAATTTGCGCCGCACATCTGGAAAATAGTTGCGAGGGGAGAGGCGCAATTCGAAAATATTCCATATTATAGTCGGTTCTTCTTTTCTATCGACCTCGTGAAAACAATCGTGAAACCATTGAAACATTAGCGAATATTTCGAATTACGAATTTTGAAATCGTTTTTCAGACCCGGAACGAGAGAATAGTGCATATATCTCGGGTCGAATATTATATCTTCATACTGGTATCCCATTCCTGTCCATATTGTTGAGCGAAGGAAAAAATTTATATTAAAATTATTGGAAATATCGAACCTAATCATATCTATGGACGCATCCATCATTCCATCCATAAAATACTTTTCCGTGCGAGGCACGAGACGGGCTATATATCCATCTGCGCGCCATTTTATCGGTGCGGAAATCTCGATACAATATGATGTTGCTGTCAAAAGCATTATGATAAAGATTACTATACTATTGTTGCGCATTATACATCTCCCGTATTATTTTATTTACTTAGTCCAATATGTATAGGATGGCGACTGAGAAAAATATCGTCCAAATGTGTCGATATAAGGTGAATAACTATGTTTATTTTTATTTACATACCATCTCATAATATCGAATCCTGTCGTTATGCCTATTAAATTTTCAGGAATTCCCCAGCCATTTCCATCATTTTTTAGAGAAGCCGATAAGCC
>JALTEE010000502.1 GCA_027007865.1 bacterium | reverse complement strand
ATCCTATGGAGAGGATTGACTCGACGAGTGCTTTGCCGAAGCAAAAGGGTGCATATTGCCCATCGTGCGGAAGATACATTGGCCCTTATGTTGTCTGCCCATACTGCGGCGCGCGAAAAAAGGAGCGGATTACGACAAAATTGCTCAAAATTTTGTCGTTGACAATCTCGATTATCGGTGTGATAGTGATTTGGTGGGCGGCATCGAATACTATGGTGCCCACTATTCAGGCTGCTGAAATCGATAACACGACTAATTTCGCATACGCGCAGATGAAAGGTGTCTGCACAAGAAATTATTCATACGATGCAAAGATAAAATCGCTCTCATTTCCACTCGACGATGGCACAGGAACAATTTGGATAAAAGCGTATAGTGCACAAGCGGAAGAAATTTACAATTCGGGAAATTTGCCGAAGCCGGGCGATTCCGTTTTCGTAGAAGGCACGGTGCGAATGAAGGGCGATTATCAATATATGATTGTCAATCTTCCCGAAAAATTAAAAATTAAAGAGCCGAAGCCTGTCGAAATGGACATTTCCGAAATAACGGATTCCCTGTGGGGAACGGTTATCAAAACCGCGGGGATACTGAACTCTGTGCGCAAATATGAAAATTCGCTAAAACTCCAACTTTGTTCGCCGAATGCCGATGCCTGCGTCGAAATGTATGTGTATTATAAAAATTTTCCGAACCTCGACCCGGACGAATACCAACGAGGCGATACTCTCGCACTTATCGGGATGGTGAGCAGTTATAAAGGGAAATTGCAACTATCGCCGCGCAGCGAAGATGAATGGTGGCATAAAAAAGGCGAAAAACCGACGCAAAAATGGACATCGGGACAGAGGCCGCCGGAAAACGCCAAAGAAATCCGCCTGAAAGACCTGACAAAAGATATGGTCGGACAATATGTGAAAGTGAAGGGAACCGTGAAAATGGCGAAGCAGATAAAAGGCGGCATTCTCATACAGATGGACGATGGCACGGAAATCATTACATTCCCAATCTGGGATAGGGTTCTCGAAACCGTTCCGAATGCCGACGATTTGCAAAAAGGCGCGACAATATCATTCACGGGAAAAGTCGGAGAATACAAGGGTAAAATGCAGGTCGTTCCCGTATATGGTCCCGATGTGAAAGTTATAGCAGGAAAACCTTCATCCTACCAAAGCACATCTCAAAAGGCATCGGAGGCAAAAGAATTCAAGATATCCGAGCTGACAAAGGACTTAGTCGGTCAGCAGGCGAAAGTGAGCGGTGAAATAAAGTGGACAAAGAAAATAAAGGGCGGAATGCTCGTTGGTATCAACGACGGCACTGGCGATATGACATTCCCGATATGGGACAAAGTGAAAAAGCACATTCCCGACAGCGACAAAATCCAAGAAGGAAACACGATTACATTCACCGGCAAGGTCGGCGAATACAAGGGTAAAATGCAGGTCGTTCCCAAGTGGGGCGAAAATGTTCATCTTTCGACGGGGGGAAAAACTTCCAGCACACAATCGGGAGAAAGTAAATCGCAGACAAGCACAACGACTAAATCGTCGAGCGAAGAACCGCTCAAAATCCAACTCATCGAACTCACCGACGATTTGATGGGACAAATCGTAACAGTCGAAGGTGAAATCACGAAGGTTAAGAAGGTTAGAGGTGGATATATAGTTACAATCAAGCAGGGCGATGAATATATGAGCACGCCGTTTTGGGAAAAGGGTTTGAAAGGGCTCGATTTCGATAAAATCGAAAAGGGTGCGGAATTGACCCTCACAGGTAAAGTAAAAGATTACAAGGGCAGTCTTCAAGTTGTTCCCCGCAATAGTAGCGATGTTGTGTTTAAATAGAGGAGGCAGAATGAAAATTGCATTCGGCTGCGACCACGCAGGTTTCGATATGAAAGAATTTTTGCGCGACGAATTGAAAAGCGAAGGATTTTCCGTCGAAGATTTTGGAACTCACTATCCGACGCCTGCTGATTATCCCGACTATGCGGAAAAAGTTGCGCTGTCTGTTGCTGCTGGCAATGCCGATTTCGGCGTGCTAATTTGCGGAACAGGTCTCGGAATGTCAATTTCTGCGAATAAAATAGATGGCATTCGCGCGGCATTGTGCTTGACACCCGAATATGCGAAACTCGCTCGCCAGCATAACAACGCAAATGTCCTGTGCCTCGGTGGAAGATTTTTAGAAAGGAAGCAGGCATATAAAATTCTAAAAACTTTTCTCGAAACCGCATTCGATGGAGATATCTCCAAAGGTGCGCGTCATAAACGAAGAGTCGATAAAATTATGGCGCTGGAAAAACTATGAAAAAAAGCATCGCATTTTTAAGTTTCTTAATTTTCGTTATTCTCATAGTTGGCTGTGCGGGCGTAAAATCCCCAAATATCCCACAAATAACGGAAGGGATTATATCTTATGATGGCAAAATGTGCTTGCGCTCCGCCGATTTTTTCATTCTTGCAAAATCCGATGAAAAAAATGATATAATTCCAATCGATACGCTGAAAATAGATATCCCGCCATCCTCGAAACTTATCGATTATAACCCGAATGGCAGACGAATTTTCTTCTGCGACGGCGATTCCGTGTTCGATTACGATATAAAAAACGGGCTTTTCACCACGCTCACGAACGGAAAATTTTCCGAAGATGTCGAATGTGGGCGCTCGTCCTACGATGGACAATATTTCGTATTCACCGCATCACCGTGGAATGTGGGCAATATAGAATTTTGGCGGCTCGTTTTAGTCGATGCAGTAGAAGGCGGAATCGTTTTCTACTGCGATTCGCTACCTTCACAAAATACTTTCCAATGGGTCAAGCCGAGAAGAATTGGATATGCCGAATATCGCTATGTTCGTGGAGAAATCGATACAATCGGAATGTTCTTCGATATCACCCGCAATGTGAAATTGCCAGGACGAGATGGCGGAACGGAATTTTTAAAAGTTTTATGCAATCCTCACATTTCACAGGATGGGAAATGGGCCCTCGATATTGTCGATGGAAAACCCGCTGTGAGATTTTTAGGAAAAAATTTTTCAAACTCCAAAGAGCCCTGATTTTCTCCCATAAATTTATCTATATATTATTTTTTTATAGAATTTATATAGCAGGGTTCGACTCGATTTAAAATTACTAACTAATAATCGATGCAAAAGTTTTTACCCGATGGCGGGTGTTGTGGAAATTGTTAATTTTGTATTGCTTTAATATGCGCCTTTCCCTGTGAGCACTGCGGGAATTGTCAGCAGCAGCAGTTTTATATCGAGCCAAATCGACCAGTGTTCGATATATGAAATATCGAGTTCGACCATTTTTTCAAAAGAAAGATTGCTTCGTCCCGAAACCTGCCACAATCCCGTCATACCCGGTGTAACATCGATTCTGCGCAACTGCCATTTTTCATATTGCACAATTTCTCGTTCGAGCGGCGGGCGAGGTCCGACCAGCGACATCTCACCTTTTAAAACATTTATTAACTGCGGAACTTCGTCGATTGAAAATCTGCGCAAAAATTTCCCGATGGGAGTTATTCGCGGGTCGTGCTTAATCTTGAATATCGGTCCTTTCGCTTCGTTTTTGTCCATATAATCTTTCAATCGCTGTTCCGCATCTGCATACATAGAGCGGAATTTTATCATCTTAAATTGTCGCCCATTCCTGCCAATGCGTTTCTGCAAAAAGAAAACGGAGCCACTGCTGGTGAGTTTGATTGCGATTGCAATTGCGATGAAAAAAGGCAGTAGAATTAGTATCGCAATGAGCGAAACTGTAAAATCTATTATTCTCTTGGCTATTCGCTGCCATCCTTTTAGAGCGAGGTCGGCGAATGCGATTGTATGAATGTCGCCCACAGGTTCGATTGCAATTTTCCCCCGCAGCAGATGCCAGTAGGGCGGGATAAGTTCGAATTGCACCTGTTCTTTGCGGCATTCGTAGATGATTTGCAGAATTGTATCTTCATCGGGACTCGGATGAGCGAGAATCACTTCGTCAAAACCACGCTCGATTAACAGATTTTTCAAGTCGGATAATTCCCCGAGATATGGCAGTTCCGCTGTGCATCGTTCTCCGCGAAGTGAAATCATTCCCTCCAATCCCGCTGCGGAGAGCGGATTTTTGAAAAATTCATCTACGACTTTTGCTGCGAAATCACCGCATCCAATCAAAAGTTTCCGTGCAGCGCCGACGCGTTTGAGAACGAGTTTTTTCAAAATACTTTTCGCAATTTCTTTGTATGAAAAGCATAAAAAAGCGGTGAAAAAGGTGCCGAGCCCCATTACGAGTCGTGAGTAAAAATATCCTCGATATGTGAAAGCAAGCGCCATCGGCAGAATCATAGCGAGAATTGATGCCCAGATTATTCTGTTGCCTTCGCGCCACCATACTATTGTCAACTCGGGTTTGCTAAGTCTCCTCGCAATGAAAACGATTACCCAGAACGATGCCACAAACATAATCGGGATGCGATAATTCAAAAATGGCTGAAAATCGGGAACGGGGAATATCCCCGATTTGAACCTGACCCACCAGGCGGCAGAAAATCCAACGATGGCAAGGATAAAATATCCAAGCCCAATGATTTGTCCTGCGGTGCGTTCCGCTCTATGCCGTAAAATCATAAATCGCCTCCGAAATGCAATTTAATGATTTCATAAAAAATCACAGACGGGTGTACGGCACACCTCTCTGGGTCAAACCAATGAGTAAATTGGGTATACTTCCCACGCACAATTTCCGCACTGGCACATTTAAATATGCAGATAATTTAAGTGGGGAGCATATGCATGAGACCATTGTGGTGGGTGA
Organism: bacterium; assembly: GCA_027007865.1. Lineage (GTDB taxonomy): Bacteria > UBP14 > UBA6098 > B30-G16 > B30-G16 > JAGHAI01. The sequence goes on along the minus strand of JALTEE010000502.1, from coordinate 203 downwards.
TAAGGCATGCTACATGTGTCCCATTTTCTGTGGAAAGCACTCCGTCGTGAAAGAGGGTAAATATAAGGGAACAGAACTGGAAGGACCTGAATATGAACTTCTCGCCCTTCTTGGGTCAAATTGCGATATAGGTTCTCTTGAAGCCGTTGCCAAGGCAGCTCTGCTGGTGGATGAATTAGGGCTAGATGGTATAAGCACAGGCA
>JALTEE010000501.1 GCA_027007865.1 bacterium | reverse complement strand
GTGGATTCACTCCCGACGAATTGCAAAATTCCATAAGGACAATTCTCGAAGCGCATCCGGATATGGCAATTCAACGACATGCTGCGAAAGTGCTGCAAAAAATTCCATTCGACGGCATTCCATCCGCTGCGAAGGAATTTTTGAAATCGCTGGAAAATGCCCCTGAAAAAATCGCAGGGCAAATAGTTGCGGTTCTCCCAGAAAATGCAAAAGTTATGACATACAGTCGCAGCGGAACGGTGTATACTGCTCTCCTTCTCGCTGCGAAAAGCGGGAAACTCGCAAGCGTCGTTCTTTCCGAAGGGCGACCCGATATGGAAGGCAGAAAATTCGCCGAGGAACTCGCAGATGCAGGAATCGAAACCACGCTTACATTAGATTGCGCAGTAGCGGCTATGATGGAATCCGTCGATGTCATTCTCGTCGGCGCCGACGCTGTAACTCCCGAATTCATAATAAACAAGGTCGGAACACTCCAAATCGCACTCGCCGCAAATTACGCCGACAAACCGCTCTATGCCCTCGCATCCACACATAAATTCACATCCACAGCATCGCCGACAAAAAATTGCCCGCCCGAACGAATATGGAAAAACCCACCGAAAGATGTCCACATCGCATCGCCGATGTTCGAAATAATCCCGCTTGCACTTTTCAATGCAGTCGTTTGTGAACGAGGACAGGTCGGCATTCCCGAAATCGAAATGATTATTGAATAGAAAGACATTTCCGCTCACCAAATGAATTCGCAAATATAAATCCTCGCTGCACGCATTCGAGCGAAATTTTTTCAAAATTCGCTCCCGAAAACGAGATGCTCTTTCACACTCCCGAAAAAGAAATATTCTTTCCTTTTGACTTGACATCCAAAATCTAACTTATATCTTATTACACAGAAGGAATTTAATCTGGAGTCCGCAAATGCTTCTGCAAAAGGAAGTGAAATAGATGGAAATCAAATATTCGTCAAAAGCAGGAAAGCAACTCAACAGAATTGTGAAAAGCGATAAGAGAAACGCAAAAAGGATAATCGAGAGAATCGAACAATATGCAGAGAATCCATCGGGAAACTATGACATCAAAGCATTGAAAGGTAAACGCGCATCATTTCTGAGATTGCGAGTCGGCGACTATCGAATCATTTTCGAAATGGAAAAATCAACAATGCTCATATATGAAATAAAACATCGTCAGGAGTCATACTAATGATAAGCACACAAATAATAAAAGAAGATGACAGACCGGTAGCCATCATCCTCGACTACAAAGAATACATGAGATTAAGGGAAATCGAAGAGGACATGGTGGACTACTACTCAGCCCTCGAGACAAAGTTGAGTAACAAAGAATGGCTCGACCACGAAGACTTAAAGAAACAACTGGGGTTGTAAAAATCCCGCCAGAGCGGGAAAGCACAAAAATAGCCCATCCTTGATAATTTCCAACCATCGCATGCGTAGGAGACTCAGAACTGCACGCATTCGAGCGAAATTTTTCCAAAACACACTATCAAAATAATTGCAATTTTTCTTGCGAAATGAGGAGTGGGAAGCTAAATTGGGGGAAAGGAAACACGGAGGAGAAAAACATGACACAAAAACAAGCAACTTTGGACGACATTTACAGGGAAATCGAATTCATTAAGGAGCGGGTGCTCGAAATCGAAGAACATATGGTGGACATGGATAGCATTATGACCCAAGACGACTATGCAGCGCTGTTGAAATACCGCGCCGAAAAGGTGAATAAAAAACTGATTTCACACGAAGAACTGAAAAAAGAATTGGGATTATGAGATTCAAAATAGAATATTCCAGCACTGCCAGGAAATTCCTGCAAAAAGCTGAAAAATCGCTCGTAAAGAGAATACGCCAAAATAGAATCACTCGCCAAAACTCCGCTTATTCCAGATTCCCAAAAAATCGAAGGTAACGAGAAAATTTTCAGGGTTAGAGTCGGTGACTACCGAATCCTCTATGAGGTTGATTTTGCAGAAAAATTGGTCGGCATAATTAAGATTGATAAGAGAGAAAAATTCTATCGAAAAAGCAAAAAATCCTGAACCGGCAATAACAATGATGAAATGATACGACAGATGCGATGTTGTCATTGCGAGAAGCGCAGCGACGAAGCAATCTCCGCAATATTGGCATGAGATTGCTTCACTTTGTTCGCAATGACTTTTGTATCTTGTTTCATCATTCTATCAGTTTCATCACTGGTTCAAAAGCTGTTCTCCGCTCATCTTTTATTCCTTCTCTCCGCGCTTCTGTCCTTTTTTTGCGCACTCCAAAACACGCTATCAGATTTATGAGAATTTCCCCCATAACGAAAATCATTTTTTTAGTAGCGAAATCGCTTTTTGCAATTGCGAAAAGAAATTTTTATGTATAGATTGAACTATAATTAAAAAGGAGCCATTGATGAGCAAAAAAATTACGCTGGAAGAAATAATTCATAATAGTAAACATTCGATAAAACTTTTTACCAGTTCCGAAATTCGAGAATTAGAAAAAGATTTGTACCTCGACGAAAAAGGGCGTCCCTATTTCAAAGGAGTTCCCGGAGATAAGGATAGACCCGCAAAACCTGAAGAAGTTGTTCGTCAGCTCTTCGCAAGGAGATTAAACAAACAATACGGCTATCCTTGGGAAAGAATCAAAATCGAAAAGAATGTCGTTTTTGGCTCCGATTATACATCGAATCGCGCCGATATCGTCATTATGGATAAGGACAACAAAGAGGCTTATATAATCGTCGAATGCAAAAAGCCAAAAAGAAGCGACGGTCGTGAACAACTCAAATCATACTGCAACGCCGAAGGTTCACCTATCGGTGTTTGGACAAACGGCTCCGAACTGCTCATCCTATATAGAGAAGACCCGAATAAATACCAAAGCCTTTCGAGAATACCGACAGCAGACCAAAATCTCGCCGATGTATTGGGTGAAGCATGGACAATGAAAGACCTCGAGGAAAATAATAAACTCGTCCTTGAAAATACCACGCTCAAAAAAATTATTCTCGATATGGAAGATATAGTTCTCGCCCACGCTGGAGTCGATGCCTTCGAGGAAGTTTTCAAATTGATATACGCCAAACTTTACGACGAATGGAAAGGTGCGAGAGATGAAAATTATTACCTTAAATTTCGAGTTCACGGCGATAATCCGAAAGAGTTAAAGGATAAAATGATGGATTGTTCGATAACGCAAAATCGAAATGGAGCGGCGTTTTCGATTACGGCGAAAGAATAAAATTAACTCCCGACCAATTGAAAATCTGCGTTTCATTCCTTCAGGATGTCAAACTTTTCAACTGCGATTTACGAGTAATCGACGATGCTTTCGAATATCTCGAAATAAAGGTTGGCAAAGGCGAAAAAGGACAATATTTCACTCCACGTCATGTAATCGATATGTGCGTGAAAATGCTCAACCCCAAAAGAGATGAATATATGATAGATACCGCCGCGGGTTCTTGCGGCTTTACAGTTCATACGATTTTCTATGTCTGGGGTCATAAATTCAAAGCGCAGGGACCAACCGCAAAGGAAGCAGAATATGCCGCCGAAATGGTCTATGGAATAGATTTTGATTCGCGAATGGTGAAAATTGCAAAGGCTTTAAATATCATCGCTGGCGATGGAAAAACTCATGTCTATCGTCTCGACTCGCTGAATCCAAAAAATTGGAACCTCGGCGATAACCACCCGCTTTTGGACAGATTGCGACATTTCGACGACCCAGAGATGGATAAATACAACCGAGAAAATCTTAAAGAATTTGCCTTCGATATTCTTATGACAAATCCCCCTTTTGCAGGGGACATTAAAGACACGAGGATTATTGCCTATTACGATATCGTTAGAAAACCGAATGGCAAATATCCATCGAAAATCGGGCGCGATATTCTATTCATCGAGCGGAACCTTAATTTTCTAAAACCCGGCGGCAGAATGGCAATCGTGCTTCCGCAGGGAAGATTTAACAACACGAGCGACGAGCATATTCGAAGGTTCATCGCCGATAAAGCGCGCATTCTTGCTGTTGTCGGACTTCATCAAAACACATTTAAGCCGCATACGGGAACGAAAACCAGCGTTCTTTTCCTGCAGAAATGGAACGACGACCCCAAAGCGGGTCCGCTATGCCCGAAAGTAGATGATTACCCGATTTTCTTTGCCGTTTCCGAAGAGGGCGGGAAGGACAACAGCGGCGAATATATTTATGAAAAAAATGAAAAAGGCGAGGACATACTCGACGAATACGGGCACAAGGTAGTAAAGCACGACCTTTTCGAAATCGCAAATGCCTTTATCGAGTTTGCGAAGAAGGAAAGATTTAGCTTTTGGACCCCCTGAAACCTCGCTGACACTCGGTTTCTGTCCCCCTTGATAAGGGGGACAAAATTTGCGGAGCGAAGCGGAGCAAATTAGGGGGTTAAATAAGCAGGAAAACAAAAAATGAAAGTATTTAATATAAAACGCATGAAGGAACGCAGACAGGAACTGCGAAAAAATTTGACACCTTCAGAAGCTCGTTTGTGGAAATATATTCAGCGTAAACAACTAAATGGAAAAAAATTTCGTAGGCAATATAGCGTCGGCGGTTATGTGCTCGACTTCTATTGTCCAGAATGCAAATTGGCAATCGAAATTGATGGTTCATCACACGATAGCAAAATGAAGCATCAATACGATGAAGAAAGAACAAAATTTTTGAATGCTGTTGGAATAAGAGTAATAAGGTTTAGAAACATCGATGTATTGAAAAATATTGATGAGGTTTTGGAAGAAATAAAAAGGAGTTTGACCCCATGACTTTTCGCTGACACAATGGATGAAAACCCCCTGAAACCTCGCTGGCACTCGGTTTCTGTCCCCCTTAATAAGGGGGACAAACGAGCGAATGCAATGAGCGATTAGGGGGTTAATCCCTTGCCAATAGGGACAGAGGAGCGAAGCGACGAAGGGGGTTAATTCGAGCGCAAGTAGAGGGTAGAAGGAGCAAATAATGGCGGTATGGAGC
>JALTEE010000500.1 GCA_027007865.1 bacterium | reverse complement strand
CTCTTATTTCAATTTGAATTTAATCGGTTGTCGCCATCGAACACGCACTTTTCTGTCCCGCTGCTGACCGGGTGAAAATTTCCATTTGTAAATCGCTTCTTTAGCCGCATCTTCAAAAATTCCCTCAGGTTTCGCTGCAACAATCTTTGCGCTGCCGGGAAGAACATCGCCTGTAGTATCAATAACAAACTCGACGATAACGGCTCCTTCAAGTCCCGATTTCTTTGCCAGTTCGGGATATTTAGGTTTCGGAGGAACGCCTATTACTTTGGGCTTAATCTCCACTTTTACCCAATCCACCTCATCGACTTCGGTCGGCACTTCCGGTGGTGGCTCATTGACATCGAGGTTCGAGGAGGCAATTTCGACTGTATCCGCTTCCTTTTCATCCTCGGTTTCTATGACTTCTGCGAGTTTCGGTTTCGGCGCTTCCTGTTTTTTTATTTCCTGTTTTGTAATCGGGACATCTTCGACTTCTATGGTGGTCTGGTATTCCTGCACTTTAAGCGGTTTCACCTGAACCCGTTGAAAAGTGATAAAAACAAGCAGCATTGCCAATAGTATAATTATAGTCGCTTTTCTTGTCACCAGCGGTATCCAATTGCGGAGGTCTGCTTTTGGTTCCTGGTATTTCATAATACATCATCTCCTTTGGGAGATAAAATCTAAAAAATTATTTAACTTTTTGTGAGGGTTGCAAAATTAACCCTCAGAGCGTTTGCATCTTTGAGTTTTTCCAGCAATCGCGCAACAACACCGTATTTCGACCTGCTGTCCGCTCGAATGGAAACAATAGTTGCAGGATTTTCTATCATCTTTTTCTTCAATATGGGCGTTACCTGTTCCAGATTGACCATCATATCGTCGATGTTGATGTGATTTTGCGCATCTATCCAGATGTGTGTAATCATTCGTTTCTTCTCGATTTTCTTCGTTGCTTTGGCAGCGGGAAGTTCCACGCGAAGCCCCTGATATTCTTTAAACACGGTTACAGACATAAAAAATATCAGTAGCAGAAAAACGATATCGGCGATGGATGCTGTCGGTATCTTCGACGAACCTTTATTCTTCGATTCTATCTTCATTGTTCTTTTCCTTCATATCTATTATATCGAAAATAGAGGACTTTTTCAAGGGGAAATATTTTAGTATAAAAAATTGTCATTATTATAGCGCTAAAATACCGGCGTAGCCAGCGAAATGCGCTCTTTAAATTGCGGGTTCTCCTTTTTCAATTCCTCGAACGATATTTTTATCCTATCGAGTGCATCTATCATAGAACTGTATTTTGCATCGACATCTGTTATTAGTGATACCACGAGTTTTGGATTTTCTCGAATTCTTTTTTCGACGGTTTCCTTCAAGTTTTCAATCGGGATAACTTTGTCTCCCACGAGAATTTGTCCTTGTGCATTGACATAAACCGAAAGTATGTTTTTTTTCGTCAATTTAACTTCTTCCCCCGGCGGCGGCAGCGTCATTCCCAAACCTTTATCGGGGTTCATAGATGTCGTTACGAGAAAGAATATTAGCAGAAGAAATACGATGTCCGCAAGGGATGCAGTCGGTATTTCCGCTTCCTGTCTATAATGCTGTTTTTTTTGAATGCTCAGCGCCATTATCCCTCCGCTTTTTTGAGAACAGCCATATCGATGAGGTTTTCGACGAGTTGGTTTGCGGAATCTTCCATATCGACAATCATCCCATCGATTATCGCAACAAACCAGTTATAGAAAAACTGCAACGGGATTGCTATAGCGAGACCGAAGAATGTTGTTAGCAGAGCGACCGATATACCGCCTGCAACTTCCGACGGAACAATGTCGTTCGACTTTGCGATTTGCTCGAACGCGATAATCATTCCCTGAACGGTGCCCAAAAATCCCAGCATAGGCGCTATCGAAATAATTGTGGAAATCCATATCATTCCTCTTTCGAGGATACCGATTTGTATCGCAGCCTCGTTCTCTATCGAAGATGTAACATATTCCAGTCCTTTTTCAACTCGAGAAAGCCCTGCGTGAAAAAGCGCAGAGACAGGTCCCCTCGTTTTTTCACAGATATCTATCGCATTATCTACCCCACCCGATTTTACCGATGCGAGAATGCTTTTTAAAAATTTCTTGCTGTTAATTTTCGCTCGATAAAGAAGCCACAGTTTAACAATTGCGATTATTAGCCCGATAATGAAAAGGATTAGAAGGGGCCACATCAAAAATCCGCCATTGTTGAAATAATGAACCATAATAACTCCTTTCCAGTTGTTTAAATAAATTTCATTAAAAAATATTCATTCTCTGTTATGTGTCAATATAATTTTATATTCCATTTTTATTTATCTGCGATTTTCCGATTTTTCATCGGCACAACAAATGCCATAGCAAGTCTATGCGTTTCCGACCATCTATCAGGATAGAATTCAACTTCGATAGTGCTTTTTCGTTTTGCACAAAAATTATTCCAGTATTCGATTTTGCTTAAAAATTTCGGTCCCGCCCATATCGCGACTTTGCCATCGGGAAGAATATGTTTTATCGCATCGGGAATCGTTTTTGTGAGTGGACCTGTTGCGCGAATCGTAATAAGATTAAATTTATTGTGAATATGTTGCACCCTATCGGCAAAAATGAAAACATTATCTAATTCGAGAACTTTTGCCGCCATGCGTAAAAATTCCGCTTTTTTGCCAACCGATTCCGCAAGTGTGAAATGCGCCTTTTTCCGTGCCGCTGCGAGAACAATTCCTGGAAGTCCTCCGCCGGAGCCGTAATCCAAAATGGCATCACCGTCACCAATTTCATAAAACAACAGAATTGAGAGCGAATCGATTATATGCCGCTCCCATATCTTTTCGATTTCTAATGGAGCGATAAGTCTCGCTTTTTTGCTGTTTTCGCGAAGCAAACTAACATATTGCCTCATCACATTCCAAAAATCGCTTGGGAGTGTAATATTAAATTTATTGCATATTGAAATTGCTTTATCTCTTTGTATCACAATAAGTTATCCTAATTGTTTATTATGAAACTTTTTTTGTATCGCTCCGATAAGAACCGCTATATCCGATGGCGATATACCTGCTATTCGTGATGCTTCGCCGATATTGCGAGGGCTAAATTTATTAAATTTCTCGAAAGCCTCGCGCCGAAGGCCGATTGCAAAATAATCCAAATCATCAGGAATCTCTATACTCCCCATCTTTTCAAATTGACGCACATCCCTCATCTGCCGCTCGATGTAGCCCGAATATTTCATCTCCACCCTAAATGTTGCAGCAGGAACAGCATTGAGTTCTGCCAATTTCGGAAACATCGCTTCTACCGATTCCCAATCCGCATCGGGTCGGCGAAGGTATTTTCCAGCAATAGTTCCATTAGCGATATGCAACTCCTCCGCTTCTGCGCGTGAAAATCCTTTATTGTCGAAAAATATTGTCAAATTTCTCATTTTATCGCGCCATTCTATAAATTTTTCGTGCATATTCGGCGATAAAATTTTCAAAACATCTTTTGGAATCGCTTCGAGAACCGATAGCCAGGCATTGTCTTCGCGAAGGAGCAGTCTGTATTCAGCTCGCCCTGTAAGCAATCGATATGGTTCATCTGCGCCGCGATAGACAAGGTCGTCCACCATAACGCCGATATAACTCAAATGCCGCGGGAGTGTAATCATCTTTTTTTGCAAAACATTCAGCGCCGCATTCGTTCCAGCAAGAAGACCGAGTCCCGCGGCTTCTTCATATCCCGATGTGCCCAAAATCTGCCCCGCAAGAAAAAGGTTGTCGAATGCTCGAATGTTCAATGTGGGAAGCGCTTGAATCGGGTCGATAACATCGTATTCCACAGCGTATCCGGGGCGCGTCATCTCGACATTTTCGAGACCTGAAATCGAGTGCAGCATTTCTATCTGGATTTCCTCCGGCAGCGAGTTTGAAATCCCATTCGGATAGAGTTCATACGAATTTTCCCCTTCGGGTTCGAGAAACACGATGTGGCTCTTATGTTGCGGAAACTTTTCGACTTTGACCTCGATAGATGGACAGTATCTCGGTCCAATTCCGACGATTTTCCCTCCATAAAGCGCCGAGAGCAACAGATTCTCTCTTATCAAATCGTGCGTTTTCTCGTTTGTGTGAGTGATATAGCAAGGTTTCTGCTGTTCCACAGACATTATATTCATCGTCTCAAACGAAAATGGCACATAATCTTTTTCTCCCGCCTGAATCTGAACTTTTTCGTAGTTTACTGTTCTACCATCTATTCTCGGGGGAGTACCTGTCTTGAAGCGAAGCAATTTTAGCCCCATTTCTTTCAAGGAATCGGATAGTCCCGCTTCGGCATCTTCACCTATTCTCCCCGCTAAAAATCCTTTTTCTCCGATGAATATTTTTCCGCCGAGGAAAGTTCCCGTCGTGAGTATGACAGCATCAGCGCCAATTTCTGTTCCAGCGGAAAGTCGAACTCCGACAACTTTTCCACCGTGCCAGAGCAACGCTTTCACAGAATCCTCGACGATTTCAACGGTGGAATTTTCACGGAGCAATTTCTGAACAGCGCGCTCGTATCCATTTCTATCGCACTGCGCCCTCGTCGCCTGAACCGCAGGTCCTTTGCGCCGATTTAGCACACGATATTGAATTGCAGACATGTCTGCGGCAGCACCAATAATCCCACCCATCGCATCAACCTCGCGAACAACGCGGCTTTTCGCAAGTCCGCCAACCGATGGATTGCAACTCATTCTGCCAATCGAATCCGCGGTTCTCGTAATCAATGCGACATCGATACCGAATTTTTGCGCGGCAAAAGACGCTTCGACACCTGCGTGCCCGCCACCGACTACGATTATGTTATAAAAATCCCTCATCGCTTCGATATAAATTTTAAGTTCAAAGTTTCAAGAATTAACCATAAACAACACCGAGAAAACAATTTGCCATTTTTAATTTTAAAAACCCTCACATATTTTCGCAAGTTTTTTGTATCTATTCCATATCTCCATTCGCTTCATTCGCTTTTCAATATCGGAGTTATTCGCGTG
>JALTEE010000499.1 GCA_027007865.1 bacterium | reverse complement strand
GCCTTGGGGAGGCGTGCAGGGACAGGTTACAGATATCGAAATTCATACGCGAGAACTTCAAAAGATGAAGCAGATTTTAAACGAAATCCTTTCGATGATGGGCGATTTTATGTTCGGGTAGAATATTTGCAGACCGTTCTCAGAGGACTTCTATGGGGCTTTTTGACAGAAAAACTTTTCCACGATTCAGAAATGGAACTCGATGCCAATTTAATATATCGTATTTTTACAAGAGGAGTGCTCAAATGAGATTTTTTATAATAAAAATAACAATTATAACATTACTTCTCCTCAATTTCGGATTTGGCGAAGTTCTCACACTCGACGATTGTATCCAACTCGCCATAACACAAAATCCGCAGGTTCTCGGCGGTCAGCACGAAATGAGCGCGGCAAAAGCACAGCGGTATCAATCCTTTGCGGCGCTTTTCCCATCGGCGAGTATCACGGGTTCATATACGAGATTGGACGAAGCGCCATACACAGTTCTTGACCCGTCTGCATTTCCATTTCCAATGCCCAATGCGGAACCGGTGCGCATCGAAATGGGGAAAGCGGAAATGGAAAAAGCCGAACTCGGCATAACTCAACCTGTGAGTTTGCAACTTTTTACAGCGCTGTCGCTTGCAAATATAGGCGTAGAACAAAAGCGAATTTCTCTGCAAAAGACGAAACTTCAAACTGCTCTGAACGCGGAAAAATCGTATTATCAATTTCTTCAAGCAAAGGCATTTCTGAAAATCGCAATGGCATCGAAGAAACAAATAGATGCGCATATAAAAGATTTACAAAATATGTTCGACCAAGGAATGATTCATAAAAAGGATTTGCTCAGTGCGCAGGTTCGAGGCTCGGAAATAGAACTTTTGATTTTGCAAGCGCAAAATGCTGTTCAACTTTCCAAAAGCGCACTTTGCCTGGCAATCGGCTATCCGCAGGACAAACAAATAGATATTGCCGAAAGTCTCGCTTTCGCAGAATACAATTTCCCGCTGGACAGCGCAATCGCGTGGACACAGCGAAATGCGATGGATGCGAAATTGCTCGATGTCGGTCTCGATGCATCGAAAAAGCAGGTTACACTCGCATTAGAAGGGCTGCTACCATCGTTCGCGGGAATGTTCTACTACGATTATGAGAAACCGAACCGCCAGTTAGAAAACGATTGGTATGACCACTGGACTGCTGTTGGCGCAATTCAATGGAATGTATTCGACTGGGGCAGAAACATTGCCGCAGTGAAGCAGGCAAATGAGCAAAAGAAGCAAATGCAATTTTTGCGCCAGTCTGCATTAGAAGGAATAGCGCTCCAGACGCGAGCAGCATATCTTGCGATGGATGAAAAGCGGAAAAAACTCGATGTAGCACGGAAGGAATTGGAAACAGCAGAGGAAAACTATCGCGTTACGAACGACCTGTTCCGCGCAGGCGCCGCGACAAATGCAGAACTGCTCGATGCACACACAGACCTCACTCGCGCAAAGTTAAACCAGAACCAATATCTCGCAGATTACAATACGGCAAAAGTCGAATTGGAATATTTTACAGGACAACTCGAAACAAAAATCGCAAAAATGTCAAAAAAGGATGAATAAAATGAAAAGAACAATTCTGCTGTTTCTGGGCATTATGCTGCTGCTTGCCGGCTGTGGAAAACCGGGAGAAGATACACAGAATAATAGCGGCAAAGTGGTAGTCGGTTCACTCAGAACGAGAGTTATTCCTGCGCACATCGGCAATGTGTTGCAAACCGTAAATTACAGTGGCACGATTAAAGGTTATCGCGAAGTTCCCGTCGCTCCCGGCATGAGTTCTTGGGTGACGAAAATTCTGGTGAAAGAGGGGGACAAGGTGCATAAGGGACAACTTCTCGCAAAACTTTCACCTGAGCAGTTAAAACAGGCGGAAGCGCAATTTCACGCTGCGGAAGATAATTATAACCGAATGAAAACATTGCTCGAGCAAAATTCGATTTCACAGCAGCAGTTCGACCAAATCGAAGCGGGATACAAAGCGGCAAAGGCGATGTTCGAATTGGCTGCGAAAAATACAGAACTCCGTGCGCCATTCAATGGTATAGTCGCTTCGATAAATTCCGAAGAGGGCGAATTTTTCAATGCTATGATGGCCGTGGGTAGTTCGCCGTCGGTGCTTACGGTCATCGACCAGAGCAAAGTGAAAATGGAGTCGGAAGTTTCGGAACGCGATATAGTTAAAATTAAAAAGGGTCAGCGCGGTTTTTTAACTGTCGAAGCATACCCGGACACTGCATTTTGGGGCAAAGTAGAAAGCGCCGAACATCTCGCAGACCCGATGTCGGGAACATATAAAGTCACAAGTGTTTTCGAAAATAGCAGCGGCAAACTTCGCAGCGGAATGTTCGCGACAACTCACATCATCGTCGCAGAAGCGGATTCCGCAATCGTAATTCGACAGAGCGCTCTTGTCAACGATTCGTTGATATTCATCGCAGATGGGAATAAGGCACGCGCAAGAAAAGTGAAACTCGGCATTCAAAACGATTCGCTTGCGCAGGTCATTTCGGGAATAAAGGTCGGCGAACCCGTGATTGTCGAAGGCACGCTCGGATTGTTCGACGGCGCACCGATTATTGTGAAAAAATAGTAATTTGTGTCAAATGCTCTTTGCTACTTCATATCCTTCCCGTGTCGCATCGCAGCGAATCTTTTCGCGCTTGCCATTATCGGTATATAACTTGACAAAAGAACCCATAAACTAAATATAGCCACCACTTATGCAGAAGAAATTCACACTGCACATCGCATCTCCGAAGCCGCAAATCGTTTTGAGCAGCTCACGAATCGTATTGAGCAAGCCAAAAATCATATTGAGCAGTCCTTACGGTGTTATGAGCAGATAACACTTCATGTTGAGCAGACCAGAAATCATGTTGAGCAGAGGGCAAACCATGTTGAGCAAGCCAGAAATCATATTGAGCAGTCCTTACGGTGTTATGAGCAGATAACACTTCATGTTGAGCAGACCAGAAATCATGTTGAGCAGAGGGCAAACCATGTTGAGCAAGCCAGAAATCATGTTGAGCAAGCCAGAAATCATGTTGAGCAGCCTCACAACCATAAGCATTTGAGCCAAATTTCTCCAAAATTTCCTCCCGAAAATGAATCGCGGAAAAAAGGATTTTGGGGGAATTGAAAGGAAAAATACTGAACCACGCATCACGCAGATTTTTCGGATTTCACAGAAACAACCATCGAGGCATTAAAATACCTCGCTGACCATCAAAAAGTCCCGATAAGTCGGGGGGGGGCTGCCACTTTGTTGCCACGCCTCGCTGTTCTCCGCTCATCCTTTATTCCTTCTCTCCGCGCTTCTGTCGTTTCTCTATTATGGACAATAAAAAGATTTTGACTTTCGATATCCATTGCTTATTTTATTATCAGACAATTCTGTTTCGTGCCGAATTAAATTTATTCAAAAGGAGTAAAAAATGTCAAATCATAATTTAAACAATCCCACTAACGAAGTTGCTGAGGACTATGTATTAAAAACAGGTAATTATCTGGCGAAAGGATGGAATATCAGTAATACACTTCCAACTGATCCAAGTCTTGCAGGTCCAAGTATGATAGTGAGTTCAGCAGCAATGGTTTCTGCAGTTAGAAAGTTCGATAAAAGTTCATCAAGGTTAATGAGAATTTCTTTATCGTTATCAGGAATTGCATTGCTAATATCATTAGTGTCTCTTATTATCTCATGGCTTCTTTAGAGAAACGAAACTATGAAAACAAAATTACATACAAAACTACCCTCTGAAAACGGTCATTTCCAGGAAAGAATTGTCGGAGAGATTTTAATTAAGTTTAATGACCCTAAGCTGCATTGTTGGTTTAACATTTGGACTGAATCTGAAAGTGATATGATATTATGGCATGAAACAATTGGTATTTTTACATTGGAGTTAAAAGGTGTAAATCTTGACGCGATTGAAAAGATTGATTTGAATTATTTAAAAATCAGAAACAGAAACCCAGAACTAGTACCATGGAGAAAAGCCCTTCAAAATTGGTGGAATTTTAAAAAATACTTTGGTTTTATACCGGGATTTGCAATTCCAACAGGTTTATGGAACCAAATTACTAGAGAAGAATGGAAAAAGTGGATTAGTAAACATGCAACAGTAGAAAGGAAGAACATTGAAAAGCTTATTCAAATGGGTGACCATATGATAATGAAAGAGGATCTGAAGAACAATGATGTTTTCAAGAAAAGACTCTCTTTTATTTCAGAGCATCCTCCTATTGGCAAACCTACAAAATACCCCCCTGATACTAAAAAACTTGAAAAGCTTATTCAAGTACTTAGTCAAGGTGCTGAGAATAAAATACCTGCTGCTTATCGGATTATGCGAATTAAAACCATTGAAGACAAGATTCATGATAAGCGTTTAGGAAAAATTATTAGAAAATATAGCGAAAGCAAGAAAGATTATTTTATTATTTATGGAAAAGCTGGTACAGGTAAAACAATTTATGGTATAGAGTATTTATTTAATAAATCAGCTTCATACCCCAAAGTGCTATTTCTATGTTATAATAAAACTCTTGCAACAGATATTGAGAAAACTAAGGATTTGCTCATCGAAAAAAAACCTGAACTTAATAGAGGTATTATTGAATCAAAAGATATTTTTAATCTAATCAGACCACATGGTAAGAAAACTTTGGGAAGCTACTATGAGGAAATAGAATTAGATCAAGAAAATAATGAAAGCTATGATGAATGGGCTGCGGAGATTGTTAATGAATTGAAAAAAAGTGAAATAGTAAAAGGGTATTATGATTTCATTGTTGTTGATGAGGCACAGGATTTCAAGGATTGGATGTGGGAATTAGTTTTCCTAATGGTTCCGAAACCCTCGAATGTATTGATATTGGAAGGTCCGGGGCAGGAAATATACATAAGTAAAAAGGATACTACAATTCGCTTGAAAGAAATTAAGTCGCAGAGCTACAGGGCGGAAGTTAGGAGAGTATTTAGAAATACTTCTGCACATTGGAGAAT
>JALTEE010000498.1 GCA_027007865.1 bacterium | reverse complement strand
ATTTAATATGATTGTGTCAATAAAAGTTTTCGCTCGAACAAGAGCAGAATCGGCTTTCAAATTTATATTTAATGAGGATTTTATGCGCTCAATTGCTTTCTACATACTTATCGGATTTTTTGCGCTTTTAGCACAGAATTCGTCTCGACCTGCTGGGATAACATTTGCGCTTGTAGGCGATATAATGCTCGGCTCGGATTACGGCGACAATCACTGTCCCGCAAAAGATGATGTGAACTATTTCGAGGATGCAAAACAATTTCTATCCGCAGCAGATGTCGCAATCGGGAATCTCGAAGGACCGATTACCACCGCACAAAATTGCACAAAACACGCTGCAAATGGCAGAGTCTATGCGTTTCGAATGCCGCCCTATCTCGCAGTAGCACTTGCCGATGCGGGTTTCGATGTCCTGAACACCGCAAACAATCATTCTAACGATTTCGGTCGCAGCGGTAGAATGGAAACGGAAAAGATTCTCGATTCGCTTAAAATAGCACATACAGGAAGATTCGGTGATATTGCCGTGCTCAATGTGCGAGGCAGCAAAGTTGCGGTCATCGGTTTCACAATCAATCCTGGCAACTTCCCACTTCTCGATGATGACCTCGCAACTTCTCTCGTTAGGACGCTCGATAAACTATATGATATCGTCGTCGTCACATTTCACGGGGGCGCAGAAGGAGCGGAACATCTGCATCTGCCCAATGGTCCGGAAATATTCCTCGGCGAAAACCGCGGCGACTTACGAAAATTTTCGCACGAAATGATAGATGCAGGAGCGGATTTGGTATTTGGGCACGGTCCACACATTCCACGAGCGGTGGAAGTCTATCACAATAAATTGATTGCATACAGTCTCGGCAATTTTTGCACTTGGTATGGAATAAATGTTCGCGGTGTATGTGGTCTCGCGCCGATGTTGAAAGTGCAAATCGATGACCACGGAGACTTGCTCGCTATGGATATAATCTCGTTCGAGCAGCAAAGCCATCACTATCCAAAACTCGACCCCGAAGAGCGAGCGAAAGAACTCATAATCGAATTGTCAGAAAGCGATATCGGCAAATTCCCATTCGATTTGATGAGATATGCTTCTGGTATTAAGAAAGGTGTTAATGATGAATTTTCGCAAACCCACTGAAATAGAGAAAGTTCTGGGATACAAATTCAAGGATGAAAAAATTCTCGAGCGTGCGCTGACACATCCGTCTGTTGCGGAAAGTCATCTTCAATCATATCAGCGGCTCGAATTTTTGGGCGATGCGCTGCTCGATTTCATCATCGGCGAGTGGCTTTTCAAAACACGACTCGAAGCGGAAGAAGGAGAACTCACCGAACTGCGCAGAATTCTTGTCAATACCGAAGCGCTTGCAAAAATTATGCGAATACTCGGATTGAAAGAATTTATCAAATTCGAATTGTCATCGAGTCAGAACGATGCGAACGATTCGATGCTCTGCGATGTATATGAGGCACTTCTCGCAGCGATATATCTCGACGGTGGAATGAAAGCGGTAAAAACATTCGTAAATCGAACGCTCATTGCAAATGCAGAAGTGCTGCTGTCGTCGCCGAGTTTTATAAATTATAAAGGGAAATTGCTCGAACTAATGCAGCAAAACGGGCATCAACCGAGATATGAGGTGCTCGAAACAAAGGGACCACAACATAAAATGCTTTTCAAAGTCGGCGTTTATCTCGACGGGAAATTTTTAGGCATCGGCACAGGATACAGTAAAAAAGAAGCGGAGCAAAAGGCGTCAAAAAGGGCGTTGGAACTACTCGCTAATGATGAGGACAAAGATGATGCGAAGATTTGAAACAGCATAATTCGATTGTTTTAAAAACTGATGGGAGTAAAAAATGCAGAAAAAATCCGATGATATAATCATCTGCCGTTGTGAAGATTTAACACTTTCCGAAATTCGCGCAGCAATCGAAGACGGATATACCGATTTCGAAGAATTGAAACGATTTTTACGAGTTGGAATGGGACCTTGTCAGGGCAGAACTTGCATTCCTCTCGTGAGACGGGAACTCGCGCGATATTTGAATAAACCGATTAGCGAAATAAATATCCCGACAAAGAGACCACCTGCGGTAAATGTTCTGTTTGGAACAATCAAGCGGAAGTCTTCTCTGTGATTGCGGAAATTTCCACTAACGCGCCTTTCGGTAGTTCGCTAACTTCGACTGTAACCCGCGCAGGCGGGTCATTTGCGAAATATTTTGCATAAACTTCGTTGAATGCGGCGAAATCGCTCAAATGTTTCAGATACACATTGCACAGCACGATTTTATCGATGCTCGTTCCAGCGGATTTAACAATCGCCGAAATATTTTCGAGCACTCGCTTCGTCTGCGCAGAAATGTCGCCGCCGATGAATTTATTAGTATCGGGGTCGATTGCGATTTGCCCCGATGTGAATAGCAAATTTCCTGCGACGACTCCCTGCGAATAGGCACCGATTGCATCGGGAGCGCTATTTGTCGATATTATGCGCATTTTAAAAACCTCCAAAGTTATTATGTTTCGACAGACACGGCGGAACCGCTTTCGTTTTTCTTCACGACGATTTTTGCGGGAAATTTATCTCGCAGTGCAGGCAAGTGCGTGATTACGATGATGCGGTCGAACTGGGACTGGACATCGTAGAGCGTTTCGACGAGTTTTTCGAGACCCGTTTCGTCCTGCGAGCCGAACCCTTCGTCGATTATAAGCGTTCGCAGGGGGAATCCCGAGCGATTTGCGAGCAGTCTCGACAGCGCGAGCCGCATAGCGAAATCGATGCGGAACTCTTCGCCGCCGCTGTATGTAGAATAATCGCGCTCGCCGAGTTCGTCCGAGATTCGCACGACGAGTTTTTCGCCGCTTTCGGGGAGCAGCCGCACCGAGAGCGCACCATCGCAGATGAGTTCGAGGATTTCATTCGCATCGGCTTCGAGCGCTGAAAGATAGCGCCGCAGCAGCCAATCCTGTATCCCGAGCGGACCGCAGATTTCCACGATATTTTTGAACAGCGATTCGCTTTTCCTGAACTGCGCAATTTCCGCCGATAATCTGCGCTTTTCACGCATCATTTCTTCGCGCATTTTCCCTCGCATTTCGAGTTCGATTTTTTGCGAATGTAGGTTTGCGTTTTTCTCATCCATTTCGGCGATTTGCGCATCGAGTCCCGACTTTTGCGCTCGCAAATGAGCGATAGCAGATTCGCTTTGTGCGAGTTGCTCGCTTTCCGCGATATATTTTTCCAATTCGCGCTGCTTTGCAACGAGATTTTTATCGAGTTTCTCCAATCCGCTCTTCAAATTCGGTAATTGCTCCTCCGCCTTTTGGAGCAGAAAATATTGTTCGGGAACCTTTTTTAACTTTTTTAATCGCTCTCGTATTCTATCGTGTTCGACGGAATCGTATGGAATTTTTTCCAATTGCGATTTCAAATTTACGATTTTTTGTGAAAGTTCTTCCAAAATCTTATCTCTTTCGATTTTGGCGAGTTCCTCAGTCATTGTTTCGAGTTCTCGTTCTGCTTTTTGTGCGCTTTTACGCTTATCGAGAATGAGTTCCCATCTGCGCTCGAATGGGGACAATTCATCGACGAATTTTTGCGCTTGTGCGAGTGCATCGTCAAAGAATTCGAGTTTTCCGATTTCGCTATTTATCCTCGCAATTTCGCTGCGCCGTTTTAGCGCAAATTTTTTGCCTGCGAGTTCTTCTTCGATTTTCGATATCTGCTCGGCATTTTTTTCGATTTGCTCGCTTACCACTTCCATCTGCGCGAGTTTTTTCGACAACTTATCTGCACCTTTTTTGAAGTTCACGCCATTTTTTGCAATTTTTTCAAGAGTATTCATCTGCGCTCGCAATTTGTTTGCTTGCTCCGTATGCTCTCCGATTTCGCCCTCGATTTTTCCGCTCTCGGCATTTAATCCGCTGATTTCCCGTGCCAATTTTTCTAATAGTTCCTTTTTGTGCTCGCCTGTTAATTCGCTTCCGCATCGAGGGCATCTCGCTACTTTGCCTGTCTTGACAAATGCCAACTGTTCCTGCTTTTCCGCAATCTGCTCGAAAATGTTTTCGATTTTCTGTTTCGATGTGGAAAGTTTCTTCTCGATTTCGACTATTTTTTTCCGCAACGAGTTCGCCTTTTCTTGCGCTTCGTCGCATTCGACGAGTTTCTCGCTCATTATAGAAAGTTCCCTTCCTAATTGTGCTTTTCGAGATATCTCCAATTCGAGACGCTCATTTTCGCCCAAAAGTTGCTCGATTTGCTCGCGCAATTTCCGCTCTTCCTCGTCTATTTTTGTCTGCAGAATTTCCCGACGGTGAAGTAGTTTATCTCGTTTCTCTTTTTTCAATTCCATATCGGCGAGCATTTTTTTCGCAGCGGACAGTTGCTCGACCTTTGCCTTAACATTATCCGCATCGGATAGTTCTTCGCGCAGATTTTTCAACTGCTGACGAATTTGTTCGATTTTTGCTACAAGTGCGCTTTTCTTCTTCTCGATTTCTGTCTTTTTGCGAAAATATTCGTCTTTTGCGCTGTCGAGGCTATCTCTAAATTTGAAAAATTTCGATGCAAGCGACGACATTTTGTTATATGCTTTGGATAAATCGTCGTATTCGGATTTTTGCTGCAAAATAGCATCCCGCTGCGAGATAATGTTTTCGACATTCGCAAGTTCGCTTTTCGTTTCGAACAGCGATTTTTCCAAATTTTCTTTTTCTGCACCGAGCGATTTTATCGATTTAGCGATTTCCTTGCTCCGTTTTTCCATATCTTCGAGTTCTAATAATCGCTTCTCTATCTCTTTCATCTGCAAAGATTTTTTATCCTGTTCGTTCCTTAATTGCCCAATTTCTGCAGATATTTTCAAAATTTCTTCGGCAGGGTCGTTGATATCGGACAATTTTTTCTCTGCGATTTCCATTTCCGTTCGAATTGCTTCGTTTTTAGATGCAACATCTTTCATCCGCTGCGCCGCTGCATCGCGCAGTTTTTGAAATCGATTTATTCCCAATATTTTCGCGAGATTTTGGCGCCGCTCCGATG
>JALTEE010000497.1 GCA_027007865.1 bacterium | reverse complement strand
CATGTGCGTAAAGCGGACAAAAATTTTAAAAAAAGATTGTGAAATTTTGAACTATGTATTAAAATATAAAAGCAAAATTTGAAATGTAAAAATTTGGGAGAATTAAAATGGCAGCAGAGAAAATATCCAAGAAAAAAGGTGCAGTGCTTGTTGTCGGCGGTGGAATAGGCGGAGTTCAAGCCGCACTCGATATGGCGGATTCGGGTTTCAAAGTCTATATGGTGGAAAAGACACCATCCATCGGTGGAGTGATGAGCCAGTTGGACAAGACATTCCCCACCAACGACTGCTCGATGTGCATTTTATCGCCCAAACTTGTCGAGGCTGGACGGCACAACAATATCGAACTCATATCGATGGCTGAGGTAATCGGTTTTTCCGGTGAACCCGGTAATTTCACCGCGAAAATATTGAAACATCCGAGATATGTCTCGCTCGATGCCTGTAAGGGCTGTGGCGATTGTGCGGAAGCCTGCCCTGTAGATAACCGAGTGAACACATACGAGGAAGGATTGATAAATCAAAAAGCAATCTATCGCCCATTCGACCAAGCTATGCCATCGGGGTTCGCTATCGAAAAACTCGGTATCCCACCCTGCCGTGCGAGGTGCCCGCTTCATGTCAATCCTGAAGGGTATGTCAACCTAATCAAAATCGGAAAATACGAGGAGGCACTGGCTCTCGTTCGCGAAAAAAATCCGTTCCCCGCGATAACGGGCAGAATTTGCACTCATCCTTGCGAAACCGCCTGCGAGCGCGGAAAATACGACGAGCCTATCGCAATCGACTATCTAAAAAGATTCGTCGCCGACTACGAAATTAAGGAGAAATGTGATTATCAGTGGGATTTGACTAAGGAAGAACCAAAGGGGAAAAAAGTGGCGATAGTCGGTGCGGGACCCGCTGGGCTGCTCTGCGCCCACGACCTCATCCGCAATGGCTGCGAGGTCACAATTTACGAGGAACTGCCGAAACCCGGCGGAATGCTCTATGTCGGAATACCATCGTATCGGCTTCCGCGAGATATTCTATTCGGCGAAATCAAACTTCTGGAAAAACTCGGCGTGAAATTCGTGTTCAATACGCGGGTCGGGAAAGACATAACTATCAAGGAACTTCGAGAAAATAACGACGCCGTTTTTATCGCTATCGGTGCGCATAAGAGCAAAAGTCTACGCATTCAGGGTGAGGATTTAGAGGGTGTATATGGCGCTGTCGAATTTTTACGTGAGGTCAATCTCGGCGGGAATATCGATTTGACGGATAAGGTTGTCGGAGTTGTCGGCGGAGGAAATGCCACCATTGATGCGGCGAGGACATCGTATCGCCTCGGTGCGAAAAAGGTAATCATTCTGTATCGACGAACGATTGTGGAAATGCCCGCCAATCCTGAGGAAATCGAGGAGGCTCAAGAGGAAGGTATCGACATTCAATTTCTCACACTTCCCACGAAGGCAATCGGAGAGGATGGCAAACTCGTTGCCGTCGAGTGCCGGCGGATGAAACTCGGCGAACCAGATGAATCGGGCAGGAGAAGGCCGATACCTATCGAGGGCTCCGAATTCACAATCGAACTCGATATGCTAATTCCCGCAATCAGTCAAGAGCCTGACCTCGCAAATCTCGGCGATATCGGTGAAATCTCGACAAATCGTTGGAATGCTTTCGATGTCGATGAAAGAACGCTCGCTACCAATGTTTCGGGTGTGTTCGCTGGCGGTGATGCCGTAACAGGACCGCAGACATTCATAGATGCGATGGCAGCGGGACGCAAAGCCGCAATATCTATCGACAGGTTTATTCGCGGCGAGGATTTGCTCGAAAACAGAGACCTGACCGAGGAGGGACCATCCGAAACAGATGTCGAATACGATGGCGACGAACCCGTTCGGAAACCACGCGCCTGTATGCCGACTATACCGCTCGAAAAACGGCGCTCTTTCGACGAAGTATATACAGGTTTCACAGAGGAACAGGCGAAAGATGAGGCGAGCCGATGCCTGTCCTGCGCATTCTGTGCCGAATGTTTCGAGTGCGTCAGGGCTTGCAAAGCGGACGCAATCGTTCACGATATGCTGGCAGAGACAGTTGAAATCGAGGTTGGTTCTGTCGTCATTGCACCGGGCTTCGACGAGTTCGATGCATCACTGAAAAGCGAATATGGATACGGCAGATTCCCAAATGTAGTTACATCTATTCAGTTCGAGAGGATAATGTCCGCGAGCGGCCCATACAAGGGACATATTCTCCGCCCTGGCGACAGAAAACATCCTAAAAAAATTGCGTGGATTCAATGCGTTGGTTCTCGCGATGAGCAAGCGGGAAAACCTTATTGCTCGTCGGTATGCTGTATGTATGCCACGAAAGAGGCAGTTATAGCGCGGGAGCACGCCCCAGATATCGAACCGACGATATTCTATATGGATATGCGTTCGTTCGGCAAGGATTTCGACAAATATATCGAGCGGGCAAAGGATGAATACGGCGTTCGATATGTGCGTTCGCGAGTCGCAAAGATAAACGAAATTCCAGGCACGGGAAATCTTGTTATGAAATACGAAGCCGAGAATGGCGAACTTATGACCGAGGAGTTCGAGATGGTCGTTCTCTCCGTGGGGCTCGACCATCCCAAGGATGCGGATAAACTCGCCGATATTTTCGGAATTAATTTGAACGAGTTCAAATTCGCCGACACCAAGGCATTTTCTCCGATGGAAACGAATCGTCCCGGTGTATTTGTCAGTGGAGCGTTTTCATCGCCGAAAGATATTCCGGAAACAGTTGCTCAATCGAGCGGCGCTGCTGCGATGGCGACATCGATTATAGCCGATGCCCGCGGAACCGAGGTTGTCCCTCGTGTATATCCACCTCAAAAGGATGTTCGAGGCGAAAAACCGCGCATCGGTGTTTTCGTTTGCCACTGCGGAATAAACATCGGCGGTGTGGTTGATGTCCCCGCTGTCGCCGAATATGCGAAAACTCTTCCGTATGTCGTGCACGCCGAGGACAATCTTTACACTTGTTCGCAGGACGCACAGGATAGGATGAAAGAGATGATTAAGGAGTATAATTTGAATCGTGTCGTGGTCGCATCGTGCACGCCGAGAACTCACGAGCCGCTATTTCAGGAAACGATAGCACAAGCGGGATTGAACCGCTATCTCTTCACGATGGCGAACATTCGCGACCAGGATTCTTGGGTGCATCAGCATCAGCCGAAGGACGCCACCGAAAAGGCGAAGGATCTCGTCAGGATGGAAGTCGCAAAGGCTGCACTTCTCGAACCGCTTACGGAACAGCAACTGCCGGTGATTCAGAAAGCGCTTATTATCGGCGGTGGATTATCGGGTATGCGCGCCGCAATCCGTATGGCTGACCAAGGATTCGAGACATATTTAATCGAGCGCGATGACCATCTCGGCGGAAATGCAAATCATATTATGCACACGATTCAGGGCAAATCTGGTCCCGAACTTATCAAAGATATGGAATACGATATAAAATTGCGCGATAATATCACCGTCTTCTTAAACGCAAAAATCGAGGAAATCGATGGTTTCGTCGGCAATTATAAGACCACGATTTCGCAGAATGGAAAGAAGACTGAACTCGAGCACGGCGTTGTCATCGTCGCCACGGGTGCGAAGGAATACGAGCCGACCGAGTATCTATACGGCAAAGACCCGCGAATTATTAGGATGACCGAGTTCGAGAAAAAACTCGCCGAGGATAAACTCGACCTGAAAGGCGATGAAACAGTAGTTCTGATTCAATGCGTCGGCTCGCGCAACGATGAGCACCCATATTGCAGCCGGTTCTGCTGCCAAAAGGCGACACTCGAGGCATCGCTGCTCAAGGAGAAATACCCCGACCTCAATGTGTTCGTTCTCTATCGGGACATCCGAACCTATGGTTTCACGGAACTGCAATATTCCAAAGCCCGCAAACTCGGTGTGCATTTCATCAGGTTCGACGAGGAGAAACCGCCGCAGGTCGAGGTCGAAGATGGCAAGGTTCACGCCATTGTCGAGGATAAACTGCTTCACGCAAATCTGCTGCTCGAACCCGCATACCTCGTTTTGAATGCGGGTATCGTCGCGCCGAAGGATGAAAACGAGACACTCGCGAAGATGCTCAAAGTCCCCATCAACGATGATGGCTTCTTCCTCGAAGCGCATATGAAACTTCGCCCCGTCGATTTTGCAACCGATGGCGTTTTCCTTGCGGGGCTCGCTCACGCACCGAAGACTATCGAGGAGTCGCTTTCGCAGGCGGATGCCGCCGTCAGTCGAGCCGCTATTGTCCTGTCGAAAGATGCGATTCAGACGCCGGGGACGACCGCATCGGTCAACGAATTCACCTGTGTTGGCTGCGGTCTCTGCAAGGATGTCTGTGCATACAACGCAATCGAACTTGTCGAGAAGAAAGTGCTCGGCAAAGTTAAAATTGTTTCGGAAGTCAATCCCGCACTTTGTAAAGGATGTGGAGCGTGTGCATCGTCCTGCCGCTCGAACTCCATCGACCTTAAAGGATTCACCAATGCAGAAATCCTGAACGAAATCTATGGGCTCGCGTGGGCATAGATGAGCAAGCGAACCGATTTAATCGAGGGCGTTCAAAAAACTTTTGGGCGCTTTTTTTGTTTCTCGTAAGCGAGATGAAAAAAATCGAGAATATATTTCGCTCGGACAGGAAAGATTGTCTTTCGGACATAAAGAATTACGAGAAGTACAAAAGGAATTACAAAAAGTACAAAAGAAATTGCGAAAAGTGCATAGAAAATTAAGGAAAGTACAAAAGGAATTTTCTTTGGGACAGGAAGAATTAGCAAAAATACATAGGGAATTGGAAAAAGTACATAAGGAATTATTGTAAGTACATAGAGAATTGTCAAAAGTACAGGAACGAAAATTAAAAGTGCAGGAACAAATGGAAGAAGTCCAAAAGGAATTTAACCCCCTGACTTTTCGCTGCCGCTCAAAGTCTGTCCCCCTTTGATAAGGGGGACAAATCGAGCGTTAGCGAGATAGGGGGTTTCTGTCTAAATCAGATAAAAAAC
>JALTEE010000496.1 GCA_027007865.1 bacterium | reverse complement strand
ATATTGAAAGGAGGCGTGTCGTGGAAGACGCTTTGAGTGTATTAACAGAGCGAATTGGAAAGCTTTTGGAGAATTATGAAAAACTTAGTGCAGAAAAAAAGCAGCTAATAGAAGCAAATTCTGCATTGGAAAATCGCGTAAAAGAACTTCAGGAGCATATCGATAGTCTTGAGCGGGAAGCGGAACAACTTCGGAGTAGTTCGAAAGGGACAGAGGTTGTTCAGGAAAAGGTCGATTCGTTGTTATCGCGCATCAATGATGTGATTGGTAAAGAATAAATTTTTATCGGGGGGAAAATTAGGGACTTATGGCAGAATCCGAAAAAATATCGATTCCCGTAAAAATATTCAATCAAGAATTGAGAATACGCACAGACGAAGCACCCGAATATGTTAGGGAAGTCGCGAGATACCTCGATGCAAAAATATTCGAGGTCGTAAATAGCGCAAGCGCAACATCACCTACAAAGGCTGTCATACTCGCAGCATTGAATATTACAGATGAACTGTTCCGTGAACGGGAAAAATTTAAGGAACTTTCTGAAAAAGTGGAAAACCAAACGGCGCTTATCGGTCAGCGACTTGCTGAAATCGATGTTTAACCGATATTAAAACCACTTTTTCATCGAACTGCCCCGCGGCTATAAGCCGAACTCATAATCATTTTGTCCCTTTTCCTCCATACATAAATATCTTATATGAGTCCTGCAAAATAAGAAATTTTGTCGTTGCGATGCCGACTGGTCGACAGGAGCAATCTCGATTAGTTGTAAATAAAGAAATTGCCGCCTCGTCACAATAACATTACAAACCTATTTTGCAGGAGTCATAAAAATATCTCATATCTTTGGAGGTGGTATTATGATGAATATGTCCATATTAGCACTTATAGGACTATTTTTAGCGCTTGGTATAGCGGGCTTTATCGTAGGATTTTTCGTCAGCAAATTGCTGTTGAAGAGAACTATTAGTGAGGCTCGCACTCACGCCGAAAAATTGATTGCCGAAGCGGAAAAAGAAATCGAAATCAAGCGCAGCAAAATGGAACTCGAACTGGAAAAAGAGCGGAATCGCCAGCGGAGCGACTTCGATAGAATGACCCAGTCGAAAAGAAACGAGCTGAATCGGCTCGAAAAAAGACTCGAAGAACAGCGAGAATCCATCGAAGGCAGGGCGGATTTTATACGAAGACGCGAACGAGAACTCTCAAGCATCGAAAAACAATTATCATCGAAAAAGAAAGCGCTATCTATAAAGGAACGAGAACTTCAAGATATGCTGCACCGTGAGAACGAAAAACTCGAGCGGATTGCAGGAATGACTCAGGAAGAAGCAAAGCGACTGCTTATGGAAAATCTCGAAGCGGAGGCTCGCGCAGAAGCCGCTCAACGCGTCAAGCAGATTAAAGAAGAAGCAGAACTAAAAGCGGAGCGTGAAGCACGAGAGGTAATAATTTCATCCATTCAAAGATGCGCCGCCGAAACCACTGTCGAGTCCACCGTTTCGGTTGTCTCGCTGCCGTCCGACGAAATAAAAGGCAGAATCATAGGCAGAGAAGGTAGGAATATCCGAGCATTCGAAACGACAACAGGTGTGGATGTTATCGTCGATGATACGCCAGAAGCAATTATTCTCTCGGGATATGACCCTGTGCGAAGAGAAATCGCGAAAATTGCAATGGAAAAATTGATTATGGACGGCAGAATCCATCCTGCGAGAATTGAAGAAGTGGTTGTCAAGGCGGAAAAAGAAATCGAGAACATTTTTAAGGAAACAGGTGAACAGGTTTGTTTCGAGTTGGGAATTCACGACCTTCATCCCGAACTCGTGAAACTCGTTGGCAGGTTAAAATATCGAACGAGTTATGGACAGAATGTTCTTCAACATTCCAAGGAAACCGCCTGGCTCGCAGGATATATGGCGTCGGAACTCGAACTCGACCCCAAACTCGCAAAAAGATGCGGTCTGCTCCACGACATCGGAAAAGCAATCGATAGAGGGCAGGAAGGAACTCACACCGAACTCGGATACCAAATAGCGAAGAAATATGGTGAAAAGAAAATCGTTCTTAATGCAATTCAGGCGCACCATGAGGATGTCGAGATAATTTCTCCATATACTGTATTGGTTCAAGCCGCAGATGCGGTGTCCGGCTCCCGCCCCGGCGCACGAAGAGAAACTCTCGAAAATTATATCAAAAGACTGCAGCGGCTCGAAGAACTCGCGGATTCGTTCCCCGGTGTCAGCAAAACTTATGCTATTCAAGCGGGCAGAGAAATCAGAGTTATCGTTGAGCCTATGAAAATCGACGATAGACAATCCGAGGTTCTCGCTGGAGAAATTTCGCAAAAAATACAAAGTGAAATGGAGTATCCCGGTCAAATTAAAGTGGTCGTGATACGCGAAACCAGAGCAGTCGATTACGCAAAATAGTGTCAACTTTTTTCAGGACGGGACAAATATTTTGCGCTGGAGTAGGGGCAGCTCTCGCGCCTGCCCGATACAATGGCGACCGCAAGAGTCCATCCCTACATTGCGAATTTTACGAAAAAATAGCTTCCGATTGATTGGACATTCTCGGAAAGTGTTTTCACATTGCTGGAGAAACTCTTCACAGCGACGAAAAGACAAAAAACATCCAGAAACAAATCGAAATCACGGATAAGAAAATCGCAAAGCAAGATGCTTTGCCTATCATTATTTATAATTTTATAGCCGAAGCATCTCTCTTCGGGAAACAAAATGCAAAATGTTCCCCCTGAAACCTCGCTGCACTCGATTTCCGTCTATTCCCGAAAATTGTGTGAACCTTGTAGTTCGGTTATCAATTATCATATCCACGCGGCGGATGAATAATATTGCGTGCCTTTGATTTGCGATGATAGAATATAATCTACCAATTCGGCGAGTTTTTGCGCATCTTCGATGTCCACCGTGCCGACATCGACCACGAGAAGCGGCGTTCTGTTCCATCGGAAGAAGAAATCGGTATATTCCCGTGCGAGGTTCGACAGAAATTCTGCGGTGAGATATTTTCTTTCGAATTCGCGCCCTCTGTTCGACACATTTCGCACGAGATTTTCCACAGGCGCTTGCAGCAAAATGACCAACTGCGCTTTTGGGATGTCCCGCCGCAGATTTTGCTCGACCTGACGATATAATCTCAACTCGGCTTCATCAAGCAGCATTCCCGCATAAATTTCATCGCGCTCGAAAATGAAATCGCTCACGACGGCTTGATGAAAAAGGTCTATTCCAAGCAGCGCCGATAACAGCCGATAGCGAGATAGCAGAAAAAAGATTTGAGACGAGAACGCATAATGTTTTGGGTCGCGATAGAAATTGATAATGAAGGGATTCGTATCTACGGGAGTTTCGATTAGTCTCGCTCCAAGCCGCTTTGAAAGAGCTTTTGCAAGAAGCGATTTGCCGACTCCTATCGGACCTTCGACAGCGATGTAATTATATCCTGCCACTTCTCATCCTTTTTTATCGAAATTATAGTTCTCAACTGCTGCGGCATTTTTTGCTCGTAATCGGCGATTTTCCCTTTACTCACGGGATGCACAATATCGGGTGCGATTTCGAGCAACGGCACTATGAAAAAATCGCGCATCAACAGATATTTGTGCGGTATCGTCAATTCGAGGTTCGCGGTTACAATTTTTCCGAATAGCAAAATATCAATGTCGATTGTTCGCTTTCCCCAAAAAGTTTTTCGCACTCTTCCGAGTTCCGTTTCGATTTCCTGCAAATCTTTCAGCAGCGCATTCGGCTCATCATTATATGATATTTGTGCGACCGCATTCAAGAAATTTGGCTGTCCGGTGAGTCCCCACGGCTCCGTTTCATACAGCGATGAAAGCGCTATAATATCCATCCTGCGAGCAATCATCTGTATTGCGCTCGACAGATTTTCTGCGCGGTCACCGACATTTCCGCCGAGAGAAATGTAAATTTCATCGTTCATTATCGAGGCTCGACTATCGATTGCGTTCCGTCTCGACTTCGACCCATTCCATAAATCCCGGAAAGGGCGGATGATTCTTGCGAACTCTAACGACGAGTTTTTTCGCCATCGGCTGGTTCGCGAAAAGTAAATCCGCAAGGCGCTCCGCAACGGTCTCTGTCAGATGAAAACGATTATTGTGAAAGAATTTCTCGATTGTCCAGTAAATCGTCTCATAATTGACCACAGAATTGTCGAGTCTATCATTCGCCGCCGCTGTCGCCGTATCGTATTCTATATCCACATCGACAGAATAGCGCTTCGCCATTTCTTTTTCGGCAGATGTCAACCCGTGATAACCGAAAAAACTCATATTGCGCATTTTAATCGTGCCCATAAAATCCTCCTGAAAATTGTTTCAAATCAATATACAGTGCACCTTTGCTATGTCAATATATTATTGCTTTTCATCTCATTAAACCGAGCAAGTATTTGTTCTGCAAATTCTTTTGGAGCGCTGGACGAATATTCTTCAAATTCGATAGGTTCGCCGATAACAATTTTGACTTTTGTGGGACGAATTGTCTTTTTCCCTCTCGGCAGGATTTTGTGGCTTCCCCATAAGAAAACAGGCACGATAACAGATTTCGCAATTCTCGCGGGACGAAATGCCGATGTGTGTATTTTCCCAAACGAGCCATCGATGGAGCGTGTTCCTTCGGGGAAAACTGTTATTATAGCACCGTCGATTAAAATTTTTGAAATGTTGTCAAATCTGCGAAGTTCTTCTCTGCTTGCCTTGCGGCTGATAGGAATACATCTCATCATTTTCATCCAAATTCCGAGAATCGGAACGGAAAAAAGATTTTCCCGCGCAACAAAACGAGTCCTGCTATCGACCCAGCCGAGAATAAGCGGAATATCGAAATAACTTTGATGATTCACTACAAATACAATATTTCCGCTGCTATGTGGAAATTCACTTTTCCCGACAACTTCGACGATGCTAAATGTCCCCCATACAACAAGTTTGCTCATAAACTTCATTGTAAGAGAGATAAATTTCCCCCCGCGAAATATTTTATCGAAAATGTAGATAAATGGAATAAGCAATATAG
>JALTEE010000495.1 GCA_027007865.1 bacterium | reverse complement strand
CAAAAATCACCTATTTTGCAGGGTTCATTATTTATAAGTCTATATAATATTGTCAAGAAACCGACTTCCCATACAGGTGACCATAAAATAACTTTTATTATTGGATATTTTTTTATCCTGCCGAGTTTTTTGTTTTATCGATGGATTTTATAACCGCATTTTTTTATTTCGGTTTTTTTGTGCCATATTTCGACCGCGATTGTTTTCTGCCTTCGACACCGACAGAATCCATAGCACCGCGAATGATGTGATATCTAACACCCGGCAAATCCTTAACTCTGCCGCCTCGAACAAGAACAATCGAGTGTTCCTGCAAATTATGCCCTTCACCAGGTATATAGGCGGTAACTTCTATGCTATTTGTGAGTCGGACTCTGGCGATTTTACGCAGTGCTGAATTCGGCTTTTTGGGTGTCATCGTATAAACACGAATGCAAACTCCTCGTTTCTGCGGACAATTCTGAAGAGCAGGCGATTTAGATTTTTTAACAACTTTCTTTCGCGGACGACGCACCAGTTGATTTACCGTAGGCATAAAAATCCTCCCTAATTTTCTGATTGTAAATTTAGTTTATCTGCCATATCAACAGATTAATCTTTATATCTCACCTTTTATACATATCGCATCCGTTTCTGTCAAGCACAATTATATTGGCAATTGATATGCCTCTTCCATTTCTTTTGGAGTTATAACGGCAAAATGCTGTTCTATAAAGTCTTGTTCTTCCTCTTCGGACATTTCCGGCGTATCGGGTCTGATTTTCATATATTTTCTAAATCCTGTTCCTGCGGGAATCAATCTCCCGATAATTACATTTTCTTTCAGACCCACGAGATTATCGGTTTTTCCGCGCACGATGGCTTTTGTAAGCACTCGCACGGTTTCCTGGAATGAAGCAGCCGAAATGAAACTTTCTGTGCTGAGGCTCGCTCTTGTAATGCCGAGCAGCAGCGGTTCGAAGTTCGCTGGTTTTCCGCCTTGCGCTGAAACACGCAGATTTTCTTCGAGCACATCGGCTCTGTCAATCTGTTCGCCGCGGAGAAATTTTGTATCGCCGCCGTCGAGGATATTTACCTTACGCAACATCTGACGAATTATAACTTCGATGTGCTTATCATTGGTAGATACAGATTGTAATGAATATACTTGCTGTACTTCATTGAGCAGATAATCCATCACAGCCTGGTCGCCTTTCACTCGCAGAATATCGTGAGGGTTAACTGGTCCATCGCACAGTTTTTGCCCAGCAGTTACATGGTCGCCATCTTGAATTAGAATATGCCTTCCTCTTGGGATAACATATTCTCGCACTTCGCCTTCATCACCGTGAACAATAACTTTGAATCCCGGTTTTCGAGATTCTTCGCCTGTGAACTCGACTATGCCATCGACTTCTGATATGATAGCAGGATTTTTGGGCTTTCGCGCCTCGAAAAGTTCTGTTACTCGAGGCAGTCCTCCTGTGATATCTCTCGTTCGCATTATTGAACGCATCAATTTAGCGATTGGTTGACCAGGCTTTATTTTATCCCCATTCTGAACAATAACATGCGCTTCTGTGGGAAGATGATATGTAGCCACAGTTTTATCGCCTTGTTTAACCAGAATTCTCGGGGCGAGATGTTTGTCTCTGGCATCTATTACTACAAGTTCTTTGGTCATCGTGGCTTCATCGACCATTTCTTTCACGGTAATATCGTCTATAACATCCACAAGTTCTACAACGCCCTCGGTATCCGAAAGAATTGGATTTATGTATGGATCCCACTCGTATAGCACATCACCTTTCACAATATTTTGTTGGTGGTCTACGAAAAGTCTTGCGCCGTATGGAACTTCGTATTTATGTCTAATTTCCTGTTTATCCACGACGATGATTGCGCCTGTTCGATTCAGCACAATGCCCTTTCCTTTTCCCTCCGGGTCGAGAACAACTTTAATATGACTATAAATAATATGACCGCCATATTTGCTCTTAACTTGCGATTGCTCTGTCCCTGTTGCAGCAATACCACCGATGTGAAATGTTCGCAGAGTAAGCTGTGTTCCTGGTTCGCCAATGCTTTCACCTGCAATAATGCCGATTGCCTCACCAATCGCTACCGGCTTTCTCGATGACAAATCCAGACCATAGCACTTTTGACATACACCACGCTTAGATTCGCAGGTGAGAACAGACCTTATGACAACACTATCGATTCCTTTATCTTCGATAATTCTTGCGAGTTCCGGAGTGATATAGTCGTTTGCTTCTATAATGATTTCTCCGGTAACGGGGTCGTATACATCATCTGCGGCATATCTGCCCGCAATTCTGTCTCGCAGCGGGATAATTATCTTTTCGCCATCTTTCAGTGCAGATCTCGTAACGCCGCGTATAGTTCCGCAGTCGTTTTCGACAATCGTAACATTTTGTGCCACATCTACGAGCCTTCTCGTGAGATAACCCGCATCTGCGGTCTTCAATGCTGTGTCCGCGAGACCTTTCCGTTGACCGTGGCTGGAAATAAAATATTCTGTAACAGACAATCCTTCGCGGAAGTTGGATAGAATCGGTGTCTCAATGATGGACTGTGATGTCAATCTTTTCTGTGGTTTCGACATCAATCCTCGCAAACCAGCGAGCTGTCTTATCTGGTCTTGGCTACCTCGTGCACCTGATTCGACCATCATAGAAAGAGGGTTAAAACCGTGTTTGTGTTTTGCGAGCATATCGAACAACGCCTGCGTAATTTGCTCCTGCGTATGTGACCAAATATTGATGACATTATTATATCTTTCTTTTTCCGTGATAATTCCTTTCTTACGCATTTCTACAATCTTGCTAATTTGTTTGCGGGCGTCCTCGATAAGTTTCTGTTTCTCCGGTGGAATTACAAGGTCGTCTATACCGATAGAGATAGAGCCGAGTGTCGCCGCCTCGAACGATTGTTTTTTCAGCCTGTCGATGAACTTTGCGGTTCGGCGAACGCCAACTTTATCATACGCTTCCGATACGAGTTGCCGTAATGTCGCTTTTTTCATCAAACGATTTCGGTATCCAAGTTCTGGTGGAAGAATTTGATTGAACAAAATTCTGCCAACAGTAGTTGCGACAAATGCGTGAGGAATTTTTATATATCTTTTATTATGCCCCGTGGGTGAAGTTATAATTATCTCTGTATGTTCCGTGATACTTTTCCCAATGCGGACTTCGACTGTTCCTTTCATCGGTGCGACAATATCCTCGAACTCTTGAATAAGCGAACTTTCTTTCCTTTCGCCTTTCTTTTTTTCAACGCGCATCGGGCATCGTGGAATTCTTGCTATTAAAGTGCCCGAAGTAATTTCCATTCCAGTATCTACGGCGAGATGTTCCATTTGAGCAGGCATACGGACATAAACCTTTGCGTGGATACCGACTTTTTGATGGTCATATGCAATTACGACTTCTTCGGTAGAAGAAAAAACTCTGCCCTCGCCTTTTTCACCCGGTTTTTCCTTAGTCATATAAAATGCACCGAGAACCATATCTTGTGTAGGCGATGCCAACGGTTGCCCATTCGATGGTGATAAAATATTATTTGCGGAAATCATCAGCAGATGTGCTTCGAGTTGTGCTTCGAATGACAATGGAACATGAACAGCCATCTGGTCGCCATCGAAATCCGCGTTAAATGCGGTGCATACAAGTGGATGTATCTGGATTGCTTTGCCTTCCACCAAAACAGGATAAAATGCTTGAATAGATAATCTGTGCAGTGTCGGCGCTCGGTTCAATGCGACAGGATGGTCTTTTGTGGTTTCTTCGAGCAAATCCCATATTTCTGCTCTGCCTTTTTCAACATACTTCTTCGCTGTCCGAATCGTCTGCGTAAATCCTTTTTCTTCGAGTTTTCGTATTATAAATGGTTTAAAAAGTTCAAGCGCCATAGTTTTCGGCAGTCCGCACTGCCAAATTTTTAACTCGGGATTAACAACAATCACAGCTCTGCCTGAATAATCCACTCGTTTCCCCAGCAAATTCTGGCGGAAACGCCCCTGTTTCCCTTTCAGAAAATCTGATAGTGATTTAAGTGGTCTCCTGTTTTGACCGCGGACGGCAGTAGTAACTTTCCCATTCTGCATCAAAGCATCTACTGCTTCCTGTAACATTCTTTTTTCATTTCGAAGAATTACATCGGGAGCTTGTATATCGATTAGTTTCTTAAGTCGATTATTTCGGTTTATCAATCTTCGATATAGGTCGTTCAAATCGGAAGTTGCAAACCTGCCGCCTTCGAGGGGGATTAATGGTCGCAAATCCGGCGGTAGAACAGGGATTACTTCGAGTATCATCCATTCTGGTTTGTTCCCCGAATGTCTAAATGCTTCTACAACTGAAAGCCTTTTCAACAAGGCTTTTTTCTTCTGCTCGGATTTTTCCACATTTATCTTCGAGCGAATTTCAGCGGCGAGGTCGTCGAGTTTGAGCTGTTGTAGTAAGTGTTTTATTGCCGGTGCACCCATCAGAGCCTCGAACTGTAGATTTTTATCGCGCAATTCTCTATATTCCTGATATGTCAGTATTTGTCCCTCTTTCAGACCCGTTATTTCAGGGTCGCCCGGGTTGATAACGACATACGATTCATAATATATAATCGGTTCGAGTTGATTAACAGACAAGTTGAGCAGTAATCCAATACGGGACGGATTTGTGCGGACATACCAGATATGCGTTACAGGAACGGCAAGTTCGATATGTCCCATTCGCTCCCTGCGAACCTTCGAATGCGTAACTTCGACTCCGCACCTGTCGCATACTACGCCCTTGAAACGAGAGCCTTTATATTTTCCACAGGAGCATTCGAAGTCTTTGATGGGTCCAAAAATTCGCTGGCAAAATAAGCCGTCATTTTCCGGTTTGAATGAGCGATAGTTTATAGTTTCGGGGCGTATAACCTCACCATAGCTTTGAGCGCGAATCGACTCGGGGCTTGCGAGCATAACTCGTATCGCTGCAAAGTTGGTGGTGGTATCATCTGAAGACATTGCCTTATATGCCATATTTTGTCACTCCCTTTTTGTGGATATAAAAATGCAACTAAAAAACTTTTGATATAAATTATCCTAAAGC
>JALTEE010000494.1 GCA_027007865.1 bacterium | reverse complement strand
TTTCAACTGTCGGTTCTTTTTCGATAATTTCTGTTTCAAAACCGAGGTCGATTTCCACTTCTGGTGCGGATTCCTCTTCCCCCGCAGATGCGGCGACTTCGGGATTTGGCGGACTTTCGTCCGGGAAATAAGAGGCATCTATTTCGAGTTTTTCTTCGGGCTCTTTTGGCTTTTCCGGAATCTTTTTCGGTTTTACAACCGGTTTTGGCGGCTCAAATGCTTTAAAAATATCATCGAGTTGCACAATATCTTCTGTTTCCTGCGGCACTTCGTTCATCTCGACAGGTTGCATAGGCGGTGTCTCGACGATGTTCTCGAGAACGGTCAATTCGACCGCCGATTCCTTGGAAATTATAGGCAGCGGTTTGATATCTACAGCAGGTTCCACTCCGATAAGCGAGAAAACACCGCCACCAATCGCTTCGATTTCCACAGGCGGAAGTTCCTCGACCTGCTCTTCGAATATAGTAGGAATTTCTTGCTCGATTTTACTATAGTTCTGCGCAATAATATCGAACGCAGTTTTATTATGTGGGTCGATGGACAAAATCTGCATTAGGTGCGCTGTTGCGATGGAATATTGTTCCGCTTCGAGTGCAATTTTCGCAAGATTTGCCAACGCAGCAATATTGAATGGGTCTATTTCGAGAATTTTTCTATAAAGTTCTTTCGCTTTATCATTTTGCCCCGAATTATAATATAGTTCAGCCATAACCAAATAGCCTGTTATATAATTAGGGTTTTGTGAAAGCCCTTTTTCGAGCAGTGCAAATGCAGTATCCTTGTTGTTTGCCTGATACAGGAGTTCTGCAAGACGAGCAAAAGCGAGTGAATTCGGCTTTTGCTCTAATTTGCTCCTCAGAGAATTATAAATTTCCTCGCTCATAATATTTACACCCAACAACTTTAATATTTATTCTGATATTTTTCCTGTCCCTTGAAAACTTTTTCGTTCCAGTATGGGTCATGAACTTCGCCGTCCACATTCGAGTTAACTAATTTCATTATACCAGAATTTAACACATCTGCAAAGATAAAAAAATAATTTTTTTCAAAATATGTCCACATTTCCCAAGAATTTGTCGAAAGTTCGATTGTGTGCCTTTCTATATTGTCCGGCGGTCCATAAATAATATATATTCTACCCTGGTCGGTTCTCCATCCCTCTGTATTTCCTTCTGCAAAGATACGGTTTGCATAATTCCAGCGGGCAAGATATTGCTCCATAAATTCATTCTCCGGTGTCTCAGGAGTCAAGTCTTTGGATGCCCAGAATTTTCTCCAAAAGTTCATTTTCTCAGGCGGAGATAATTGGTCAAACTGATGAATTTGTTCCGGAGTCAGCAAATAGTATAAAATATCCCGCATATTCTCTCCCATTTCGGGAGTGACAGTCGATAGGAGCTTTTGAGGTTTTTTGGCAACTGAAAAATTTTTATGCGAAAACGATATAATACCGGAGGAATCTATAAGTTCGATGTCGAGGGTGTAGTATCCATCAGGGATACCGGCAATAGAAAATCCGCCGATATAACCGCCGGAGCCGGCAAAATGTTGCCATTGCGGCTCAAATTTGCGGAACAATGTATCAGATTGTAAAATTTTTGCGGAAATTCCGAGTGTTTTCTCAACATTTTCCGGCAGATATACTTCCACATAATAATATGCAATTAATGAATTGAGGTCGAATGTTCCACTTGGATTGGGATACATTTTTACACCGAGTCGATTGTAAATGCTGTTGTCGGTTGTTGCTGCGGCAGTATAGGACAACATTATTCCTGAAATACCATAATCTTTTTTCCAGTAATTGGCTACTGAAATGTTCATTTTAGCTGTATCGCATACATTTTTTATAGGGTCACAAGCAATAGCAAAAACAGTGTAGTTTCCCGCAGGAATCTCAAACTGATATATGTTGATTATTCTGAACTGCTTTGTGGTAAGTTCGTTATCGGGAATCTTTATCGGTGTGGAATATGAGAGGGAATCTATGATGCTGTCATTTTCCGATAGAATTTGCATCTTAAAATATAATGTTCCCGCGTAAGTCAAGTTGGCAGAATCGTGGACAAAAGCGAATTCTTCCCGCCGAAGTGAAGTATATACTTCGAGCCAGGTTTTATCGACAGAATCCCCCTTAAAATCAGCCCAGTCGAGCAAAAGTCCAAGCTGCCCGGCGAAAATTGAAGCAACCGAAATTAGCAGTATTATAAAAATCCTTCGCATACTTTATATATATGATTTTTTTCCCAATATGCAAATGATAACCAGTCAAAAAATGAACTTGTGCAAATGAATTCCTTGCGCAATTTTTTAATATTGATTTATTTACTTCGAGCTATCGAATACTTACCATACAAGGAGGATAAAATGTCAGAGATGTGGCACTATTCTCGCCGTGCGTTGATGATGAAGTCTTCTGTGATACGCGAAACCCTGAAAATAACGCAAAAACCGGGTATAATTTCCTTTGGAGGTGGTTTGCCAGCATCTGAACTTTTCCCGACGAAAGAACTTGCAGAGGCTGCACAAAAAGTTCTCACAGAACACGGGGAAAAAGCGTTGCAATATGGTTTGACAGAAGGATATCTTCCACTGCGCGAAATGATTGCCGAGCGCGCATCGAGGCAGGGAATAAATGTTTCCGCCGATGAAATAATGATAACAGGCGGTTCGCAGCAAGGACTCGATATGTGTGGGCGAGTATTGCTCGATTGGGGCGATGTTGTTATAAGTGCGAGACCGACATATCTCGGTGCAATTCAGGCTTTCAACGCATATTTCCCAAAATATGTTACACTTCCATCCGACGACGATGGAATGACTGTGGATGGTTTGAAAGAAATTCTCGAAACGAACGATGCGCGGATGATATATCTTGTTCCCACATTTCAAAATCCCGATGGGCGCACAATCCCCGTTCATCGTAGACAGCGGATATTAGAAATTGCAAAAACCTACGGCGTTCCTGTTATCGAGGATGACCCATACAGCGAGCTATTTTTCGAGGGAACAGTTCCTTCTCCGATGAAAGCGCTCGACCCCGATATCGTGATTTCTCTGGGGACATTTTCAAAACTTCTCGCACCTGGGCTTCGCATAGCTTGGCTTATTGCTCCACCAGGTGTAATCGACCGATTTGTCCGAATGAAACAAGGCGCAGATTTGCACACGAACACATTCGCACAATATCTGATATATGAATTTGCCCAAAACGGCAAACTCGATGCACACATTAAAAAAGTTCGAGAACTTTATTCACACAGAAGGAATGTGATGATAGAAGCGATGGAACACTATTTCCCCGACGAAGTTAAATTCACACGACCCAATGGTGGACTGTTTCTGTGGGTCGAATTACCTGCTGGCGTGAATACCACGACGCTTCTTACAAAAGCTGTCGAAAACAGCGTTGCATATATTCCAGGGTCGGCTTTTTACCCCGAAGGCGGCGGCGATAACACGATGAGATTAAACTATTCGAAACCGAACGAAACAGAAATAGAAGAAGGTATCAAAAGGCTGGCAAAACTTTTTAAAGAAAGTCTGACAAAAAAATAAGCGCAATTCCCAAAGTCGTTTTGGGGTTATTTTTCGCTTAAATATTTCCTATAAAACTTTTTCGGATTTGCGAAATCGAAAGGAGCAGTTATGCGCATTCAATTCCTTGGCGCCTGCCGTGGTGTAACAGGCTCGAAACATTTATTAACAACAAATAATGGCACAAAAATTTTAATAGATTGCGGATTATTTCAGGGCAGGCGAGCAGAATCGCGCAAGAAAAATCGAGAATTTTCGATAGACCCATCATCGTTAGATGCCGCCGTTCTCGGACATGCTCACATCGACCATTCGGGGAATTTACCGAATCTTGCAAAACAAGGCTATCGCGGAACTGTATATGCAACCGCTCCAACAGATGCGCTCTGCCATTATATGCTGCCCGATTCTGCATATCTTCAAGAAAAAGATGCGGAATTTATCAATAAAAAAAACCGCAAGCATGGATTGCCCCCGATAGAGCCGCTTTATACAATCGCCGATGCGCTCGATGCAATACGATTAATTCATCCATATAATTTAGACAAATGGATACGAATTGCGGACGATGTCGAGATAAAATTTGTCGAAGCGGGACATATACTCGGCGCAGCTCTGACAATGTTTCGTATTACCGAGAATGGCAAGAAAATCAAACTTGCATATATTGTCGACCTCGGCAGGAAAAATCTACCACTTCTGCGCGATCCGAAACAGATACGAAACATCGACTATGCAATAATGGAAAGCACTTATGGCAACAGACTTCACGAACCTATCGAAAAGGCAAAGAAACTACTTTCCGACACGATAAATAGAACATACCAGCGCGGCGGTAAAATAATAATACCATCATTCGCTGTGGAAAGGACGCAGGAACTTTTGTATTTTATCCACGAACTCGAAGGCGAAGGACAAATTCCAAAAATACCGATATTTATTGATTCACCTTTGGCAGTGAATGTAACGGAAGTTTTCACACATTTTGTGAATTGGTTCGACGATGAAACAAAACGCTTTTACGATAGAGGCGACGACCCATTCGCTTTCGCTCAGGTCGAATATGTTCGTTCTGTCGATAGGTCGAAGGAATTAAATAATTTGACAACACCGGCAATAATCATTTCAGCGTCAGGAATGGCGGAGGCTGGA
This sequence comes from bacterium, assembly GCA_027007865.1. Lineage (GTDB taxonomy): Bacteria > UBP14 > UBA6098 > B30-G16 > B30-G16 > JAGHAI01. Next base: position 406 of record JALTEE010000494.1, on the reverse strand, counting down.
CGGATACTTCATCATCTGATGAACAATATTGGAAGTGATAGGAATACGATAATGATAGTCGGTTTTATGGCACAAAATACGCTCGGTAGGCGGCTTGCCGACGGCTGGAAGGAAGTGTCTATATTCGGCGATAAATATAAGGTTAAGGCAGATGTCGTAGTATCCCACGCTTTTTCCGCACACGCAGATAAAAATGAACTGCTGGAATATGCTCGCAAACTCGGCAAGGTAAAGAAAATGTTTATAGTTCACGGTGAAGAAAAACAGGCGCTCGAATATGCGCTCGCCGTGAAGGATTTGAAAAATATTAAGGAAGTGTATGTGCCAAACGAGAAAGATGAAGCGGTTCTCGATTGATTAAATTATTATTCTTTTACCGGAATTGTCGTCGAATAATTTTATATTA
>JALTEE010000493.1 GCA_027007865.1 bacterium | reverse complement strand
GCTTTACGCACATAGTATCCGGGGATGAATTGTTTTGTCATAGGGTCGAGTATAATTGGTGGTAGCGCTGTGACCCTTGGATTGTGCCTATTTGTGTTTAGTTGTTGTAATATATTATTAAGTGTTTGTTCGTTTTTGTATCCATTTTTTTGAATTACTAAGCTATTGTAAAAATATTTAGGATTTTTTTATGCGAATTGAAATTGTTGTCCGATTTTTGAATTTTGTTTAAAAACGATGTTCAAGATTTGCTCCTTGTTCATTTTCATAGTGTTTAGTTTGAGTATCCATAGGACGAAGCTTCGGAGAATTTCGCTGGTTGCCATACGGCATTTTTGACCAATAGTTCCGGCATTGGCGTCAATCTGCTTACGGAGATTCCGCTCTATCGAACTCAGGGCAAGAAGAATATAGGATAGGAAAACTAAATACCAAGTTTTGTTTGGAATCACGGTAAAATGTCTCGATATGCCGCAATTTTGATAAGTTTTGATAATGCGTCGTGCTTTCGAAAATAAATCCTCAAAAATGTCTTTAAGCCTCCCCCGAGATGAAAACTGAAAAAATGTTGCTAAATACATCAATACCATAAATCATTGGAAAAATACAATAGTTTGTTTAGTATTTAACTCTCGGCTTTTTTCTATACATTGCTTTATTCACTTCAAAATTTCCAAAGCGACTGCTATATAATGCAAAATAATTCCTGTTGCAACAGAAACATTGAAGGAATCGATTATGCCGCTTTGCGAAATTGATACACTCACATCGCATCGCTCGATAATTTTTGAGGAAATTCCTTCACCTTCGGAACCCATTACCACTGCGATATTATCGTGTATTTCCAATTCGTTTAACGGGATTGTATTTGCGTGTGGTATTTGGGCTGCGATGACGAAATAATTATGTTCTTTCAGAACTTGTATCGTGTGTGCGATTGAATTTTCGCACACAATCGGCGTATGTTCTGTAGCGCCAGCGCTGCTATGAACAACTGGCGGCGTAATCGAAGCGGAACTTTTATCGGGAATTATCACGGCGCCCACTCCACAAAGATGTGCCGTTCTTATCATCGCTCCGAGATTGTGAACATCGGTTATCCTGTCCGCTATGAGCAATAATTTTGGCTTCCGAGATAATATCGAACGAAAAGAAGTGTATTCAAACGGCTCGACCTCCGCCACAATGCCCTGATGGTCTGAATGCCCGCATATATTTTGCAATTTCTGCTTATCGACTTCATACATCAAAATTTTTAAATCGATACCGTGCGTTCTTAACTCATTTTTCAACCACTTAATTCCCGGAGCAGTTCCGTAGATTTTAAATATTTTTCTAAAACCGCGAACCGTTTCCATAACGGGTCGGCGACCATAGATTATTTCCTTATCATCGAAAGATTTCATTTTGTCATCCTCATTTATTTTTTAGGTTTTAGCAGCAAAATTTTATCGTCGATAGAAACCGTAGAATTAAACGGTTCGCACAATTTTTTCATCGATATTTTCGCATCTTTTATCGAATATGAATGTGGCTGAGCGAATTTTTTTATCGTCTCAGTCGGCAGCATTTTTACTTCGCTTATACTTCCATTTGAAATGTCGATTTCGAGCAATCCGCCGATATTGCCGAGAAAATCGTGCTGGTCGAAGACAAGATTTCCGAGCGAATATGCGATAATTCCGCCGCCGTAGAATTCGATTCCCTGCAATCTATGCGGATGAGAACCGATAACTGCGCTTGCGCCCGCATCGATAAATTTGTGTGCGAGTTCGATTTGCCTTTTTCGTGGAACCGTATCATATTCGCGTCCCCAATGCTCGAACACGATAACCAAAGCGCCGAGTTTCTTCATCGTTGCGATTTGTTTCACAGCGAGCGATTCGCCGAATGCTTTCCATGTAGGAGCGCATCCTGGTTCGTCGTCGCCCCAGTAGCCCGATTTCGTATCGTTCAGACCGATAATAGCGAACCAGTTTCCGCGAACATAGAAAGAGCGCGGCGCAAAAAATTCTTCCGCATTTCTTCCGGCGCCGACAGGAACGATTCCCGCACTCCATACGCTATCGACAGTTTCGACTACGCCAGTGCCAAAATAATCGTAATTGTGATTGTTCGCCAGCGAAACGCAATCGATGCCGGCATTTTTCAATCCTGCAAGAACGGCGGGATTCGCCTCGAAAACCCACTTTTTATCGACACTGCGCTGCTGCGTCCCGACGACGCATTCGAGATTGACGACCGCTATATCCGCTTGTGATAAATATTTTTTTATTCCTAACCAAGGATAGTCGGGACTCGACTTTTCGATTTGTTCGCCGACATTTCTCGCGAGCATCACATCGCCACCAAACACTATTCTCACTGTATCCGGTGAAGCGAACCAACCGCAAAAAGATTGAGATAACACAATAGATGTCAGAAATAACGATATGTGAAGTATTCTTATCGACATAGTGAATTATGGAGGAAAGATTTTACAACCATCATTAGAGAATACACTGTCGAGCATTATTACAATACTGTCACCATCCATCCATATATCTGTTATGTTTGCTACAATCGAATCAAGTTCGGCAATGTCGCCCGAGAAAGATAGTTCGGTCGATGGTTCGTTCAAGGTTATGGTGTCTGTGTCACCGTGTATATGTAAAATAATTTCAGAGAAAAATACTCGCATTGTGTCAATTCCTACACCCGATGTATCAATAATGCCAAACATAGCAGTTTGGTCTGCACAAGATGAAAAATTCCAACAAGGAAGTGGACATTCGACCCAAGTAATGGCAGGCGCACAACAAGGAAGTGCAACAATATGAAATGTATCGCTGAAAAAAGAATCACAATCGCTGTATGCGATTAGATAAAATATATGTGTATCACCCGGCTCGGGATAATACGGGCACAGCGGAATCTCATCAAACGGGATACTTATAAAAGAATCGCATATGTCTTCGGGACAGCAATATAGGCTTTCAGCAATAACAGAGTCATCTACATACAAGTCGTAAAACAAGAAAATCGTATCTTCCCAGCAATGTGCGTTCCAACAGCATTCACTCCATAAAAAGCACACAGGAGAATCACACGGCACAACAATCCAGTCTGGTGGAACAGGCTCGTGAAAAAAGGCACAAGATTCATCAATAATCCAGCAAGAGTCGCAATCGTCGAGTTCAAAGCAAAGCGTGTCCACATCTCCAGTCAGCATTGGATTCGATGTGAACACTTCGTCTCTGAAACAGATACTATCCCCCTCGGCACACGCTGGATTGGGACAAAAGAAAAATGTAACATAACTCGAATCGTCCGGAGAAATATTGATACTATAGACAAAAGAAGCGGTATCAGCTATACAGTCATAGGAAAGCGTATCGCAACTTATCGAAAGTAGGCAACTTGCTCCGTATAACGGAGTAATCGCAACCCAGGTGGATTCTGCAATTTCAGTCGGACTATTATTTCTCACCCAGCAGCTAAACCACGAACATGAATTTACCCAGCGTGTAAATATTGTTAAACTACCACTCATGTCTGTGCAAATTTCTGTTGTCGTTGGTGTAACATCAATTAATGTGGGTATGACATCTGTTATTGTTGGATAAATATCAGTTATTGTTGGAGATGGACTCACAATATTAGGGGTTATATCCATTATTGTTGGGAAAACTTCTTCTCCTATACATGTATTCCCATCGCTATCGAATTTCACAAGGAATAAATCAGAACTGTCTGCGTCAAAACTTGTTGTATATCCTGCGACGGCATATCCGCCATCAGTAGTTTGTACAACGGAATGACCCATATCATCGTACTCTCCGCCCACAGCTCGAGACCATTCAACTGCACCGGATGAATTGAACTTCACAAGAAATAAGTCACTTGTGCCTATACCAAAACTCCCTGTTCCCCCTGTTACAACATATCCATCATCGGTTGTTTGAACAATAGAGCTGCCTCCTTCCATATCAGTTCCACCGACAGCTCTCGTCCAATCAATAGAACCTTCTGAATTTAGTTTTACAAGAAACAAATCATTCCAGCCAGCACCAAAGCTATGGGTCCATCCTACTACAGCATATCCATCATCGGATGTCTGAATAATAGATCTACCATAATCAAGGTCTGTTCCACCTATTGCTTTTACCCAATCCAAAGAACCAGTGGAAGTTAACTTTACAATAAATAAATCATATGACCCAGCGCCAAAACTTTGAGTATATCCTACAATGACATATCCACTATCGGATGTTTGAATAATAGACCATCCCCAATCCCAGTTGGGTCCACCTATAGATTTTGCCCAATCCACAGAACCCGAGGATGTGAATTTAACGAGGAATAAATCCCAATTGCCTGCACCGAAATTCAATGTTCCTCCCGCCACAGCAAATCCGCCATCAAATGTTTGTACAACAGAAATACCTTCATCATCTAATGTGCCGCCGATTGCTTTTGCCCAAACTACAGAACCTAAGGAATCAAACTTCACAAGAAATAAATCTGCCCCGCCTGCGCCATAGCTTGTTGTATATCCCGCCACAGCAAATCCGCCATTGTTTGTTTGAATAATAGAGTATCCAATATCACCACTTGTTCCACCAACTAATTTCGACCACTCAACAAATCCTAAATAATTAAATTTAATTAAAAATAAATCCACACTTACAGTGCCGAAACTATTTGTCCATCCTGTCATGGCATATCCACCATCGGTTGTTTTAACTGCAGACTCACCATAATCACGATTTGTTCCCCCTACAGTTTTTGCGTATTGTGATTGAGCGGAGCATGCATTCATAAAAAGCAAAAGCGTCAAAACAAGCATTAACTTGATACTAATATTCTTTAAATATAGAATAACGTAAAAGATAACTGCCCTTTGCGTAATAACAACATTCATAGAAGCCCCACTAATGATTATGGATATATGATAATATTGTCTATCAATCTTGTTTTACCGAGAAATGCGGCGACGGCGACCATCACTGTTCGGTCGATTTTCTCGACAGGTTCGAGCGTTTCCGCATCGACGATTTCTATGTATTGAATGCGAAATATTTTTGCTTCCTCGATTGTTCGCCGCATTCTGTCGATTATTATTTCTGTGTTGAAAATT
>JALTEE010000492.1 GCA_027007865.1 bacterium | reverse complement strand
GTCTAATGCGGACAAAATTTCTCCAAATTCTTATTGCATTTTCTCCTTAATTAAATTATATTGAAAATGTTTTCATAAAAATGGCAATTCAACAAGGGGGTTTTTTTATGGCTTACAGCGATAAGGCTCGTTCGCATTTCCAGAGCGAACTCGATGGGATTAAACAAGCGGGTTTATTCAAAGCGGAGCGCTACATCCGCAGTCCGCAGGCGGCGGACATAGTCGTTGAATATCCCAGCGGCGCCGAACCCAAAGAAGTTATCAATATGTGCGCAAATAACTATCTGGGGCTATCGAGTCATCCGGATGTCATAAAAGCGGCGCACGACGGACTCGACAAGCGCGGATATGGAATGAGTTCTGTCCGCTTTATATGCGGAACGCAGGATATTCACCGCGAACTCGAAAATAAACTTACCGAATTTTTGGAAACAGAAGACACGATTCTCTTCCCGAGTTGTATGGACGCCAATGGCGGCGTATTCGAGGCAATATTGACAAAAGAAGATGCGGTGATTTCTGACGAACTAAATCATGCATCTATAATCGATGGCATCAGACTTTGCAAAGCGGAGCGACACATTTATAAACACCTCAATATGGCCGACCTCGAAGAACAACTTAAACAAACACAGGACAAGCGGCTCAGGCTTATCGCCACCGATGGCGTATTTTCGATGGATGGTGATGTAGCGAAGCTCGACGAAATGTGCGCACTCGCCGAAAAATACGATGCGATGATTCTCGTCGATGATTCCCACGCCACAGGTTTTTTAGGTAAGCACGGCAAGGGAACTCCCGAGCTCAAGGGCGTTCTCGGCAAAATCGACATCATCACGACGACGCTCGGGAAAGCGCTTGGCGGAGCATCCGGCGGATGCGTCAGCGGCAGAAAAGAAATTGTCGAAATGTGCCGACAAAAAGCCCGTCCATATCTTTTCAGCAATGCGATGCCTCCTGTCGTTGTCGCTGCTGCGAATAAAGTGATGGACATTATTATGACAACGACTGAGCGCCGCGATAAATTAGAGCAAAATACAAGATGGTGGCGGGAACATCTTGTCGATGCAGGGTTCGATGTGAGACCTGGAAATACACCTATTGTGCCGATTATGCTATACAATGCAAAACTATCACAAGATATGTCCAACGACTTATATGAAAAAGGAATTTATGCAATCGGTTTCTTCTATCCCGTTGTAGCAAAGGGACAAGCGCGCATTCGCACACAAATTTCAGCCGCTCACGAATTGCATCATCTCGAAAAAGCACTAAAAGCATTCACAGAAGTCGGCGAAAAATACAACATTCTCGGCAAAGGTAAAAAAGAAATCATCGAGATGTTTGGAATGTGATGGGAATAGCGTTGTTTTACGGTGGAAGAATTTATCGGGTCGCTTAATAAAATAAAAAGTTTTCAAAATTTCCGGAAAACACACATATAGCGACCCGATAAAAATGTTCCGCAGGGAGTATATCTGCTCGCTATCGAAAATGGTTTAGGTGGGAAAAGGATTTTTAAGAAAATAATCTATATGCGATAGAGAAATTATTATGAAACATCTCATATTTTTAATATCGGTTTTATTCGTGATTGCGCTAATAGCATTATTTGCGCAGAAATCCACTAAAGTTGGCACAGCCGCGAATAATAAGAACGAGATGCCGCAGGATACTTTTGTAGCAAAGCAGCCGACTCAAAAAACCGATACCTTAAAATATGGCGATAGTATAACTCGCTCAGTATCAAATAGTAATATAGATACACATATAGCTAATACTGATACTAATCATATAACACCAAAGGCCACAGGTAATTATACCAATGATACAACAAAATTATCGGGTGATTCAACAAAAATCGCAAAAAAAATCTTCATCGTAAACGATAAAAAATGTATCGGCTGCAGAATTTGTGTCAACAAATGTCCTGATGCAATCAAAATCCAAAAAAATGGTAAAGCCGAAATCATAGACCCGGAAAAAGTCGGAAAGTGCGGTGGGAAAAAACTCTGCCCTTTTGGCGCAATCGAAGTTAAGGATGTGAAATGAATTTGAAAATCGTCATCGGCACAGCGAATAAACATAAATTTGAGGAAATCGAAAAAATCCTGCGACCATCCGAATTGAATGTAGAACTTATTTTCGGCGGGGATATCGTTCCCAAAAAACCTGACGAAACAGGCAAAGATTTTTATGAAAATGCGCTGTTAAAAGCAAAATATTATTCACAGCGCTCTGGACTGCCAGCGCTTTCAGACGATTCGGGACTTATGGTCGATGTATTGAACGGCGCACCCGGAATATTTTCTGCAAGATATGCCGGCGAGAAATGCAACTACGATGATAACAATAGAAAACTGCTCACAATGCTCGATAATATCCCCGAAAATAACCGCACCGCAAAATTTGTCTGCACCGCTGTTCTATATCTGCCCGATAGTAGAAATTTTGTAGCGACGGGCGTTCTCGAAGGGAAAATCGCGAAAATTCCACGAGGCACAGGTGGTTTTGGATACGACCCGGTATTCGAACTCCCGGATGGTAGAACTGTCGCGGAAATCCCGCAAGAGTTCAAAAACCAAATAAGCCACAGAGCAAAAGCTTTTTTGCAGATGCGCGGAATAATTGCCGTTATATTTAATTCTGCGCAAACAATAAAAAAACTATGATTTTTTATCTTGCTCTTATATTCTTAATCACTATATTTAATAGTGCAAAATGTGAATTTCGTCCAAATTGATTGGGAGAATAAATATGTCTTTTTATAAAGTTGCTTTATATTTTACGCTATTCTTTTCGTTTATATTTTCCGCGCCTGTCGAGCGTGTTGCACATTCCGAAAGCAACGCTCCGCCTTATCCGCTCAGCACTGCACCTATGATAGCGATACCATATACAAACAATTTTGAAAGCGACATTACAGGTTGGAGCACCTGGCAGCAACATGACCCGCTTTGTATTGAAATACCATTTATTTCAGACTGCTCCGATATCGAGTGGGATTGGATAACTAATCCTCAAAATATACAGGTCGCTTCGGATATTTTCCCCGATAGGGTTGATTTGCCGGAGGAAGTAATAGACGGTCTCGATACTGCCTATCTTCCGTCAGCGCACAGTGGGAACAAGGCGTGGTGGTGTGGCTCATGGGATAGTGGTTTCAGTAATGGAACATTTATTGGCGACCAGTATGTAACTCCGGGATTACCCAATGACGGCGGAGAATCGCTATGCAGTTCAGAAGCGACATTGACATCGCCGATTTTTAATACAGCAGGATATTCGGACATTCTGATGTCGTTTTGGACTTGGTGGGAAGTAGAATGCATCGATATATATGCATTCGATTTAATGATTATCGAAATTTCGGTCGATGGTGGAGCGTGGACAGCGCTCGACACATTGAATCCGCCATTTTCAAGATTAACAGGATGGAACGAATGGGAAAGTTATTCGAGTGGCGGATATCTTCAATATGGACATTGGGTTCTCTGGACTTATGACCTATCCGCCTATGCTGGCTCGAACTTGCAGTTCAGATTTCATTTCAATACTATCGATGGGTTGTATAATGGTTTTCGAGGCTGGCTAATCGACGACTTTTACATCGGAGCGGGACCGCAACACGGCGAACTGCAATGGAATATCAATACAATCAGCACTATGGGTATCGTGGACTGCCATTTTTCACCGAATCCGTTCAATTTCGATTTCTCTGTTTGGAACTCCGGCGGCGCAACAGTGCATGATGTTACAGCGACAATTCAACTACCATCACCAGGACTGCATTTGGTAAGCAGTGATTCTTCATTTTCACTTGGCAATATTATTCCGAACGATACTGCGAATTGTTCTTGGCAAATTCTCGCCGACGACTCCGTTATGGGAACAAGATGCATCACTGTTTTGCTCACATCTGCCGATTCACTCGTTGGATATCGAGAAAATTTCGATGATTCCACCACACATTTATTCAACAACGACGGCAGCGGATATTTCGATTATACAAATTATTACACTGTAACGAGGGCTGGCGTGCCCGTGTCGGGAATGGGCTTCGCTGGAATTCCAGCAAATGCTCCCGTATATCCCGAAGGGGGAAACTGGTATATCACTTCCAGCGTTATGAGCCTTGCCGGATTTTCGGAGTGCTATATCTATTTCTGGCAGTGGCTTAATGTTCGCGAGAGTGGTTTCGATATGCAAGGAGTAGATGGCGGGATTGTCGAAGTAAATGTCAACGCAACAGGTTGGCAGCAACTCGATGAATTCGCAACAGGACTATTGTCGCCACGATATAACGGCTATATTATGCCCGGCGGCGGAAACCCACTGGCATCGAAATTGGCGTATTGTTTCGATATTCCAATCTGGGTTCAGGTTCGCAGTCTCGATTTAATGGCGCTTGGAATCTGCTCTCCCGGAGATAACATTCAAGTTCGATTCAGATTTGGTTCGGGAAGTTTTTCACCCGACCCATCCACTCTGGACGGCTGGTTCATCGACGATTTTATGCTATCATCGACAGGGCATCCAATCGGTCCTTATGAAATCACGGAATGTATCTGGTTCCCGCCGATAAATCCGCCAATTGTAACTGCCTGTTGCGATACGGTGCTATGTTCCGGTGAAGCGACTCATCTTACTTCCATTGTCGATGGCGGAACTGCGCCACTTTCATATAACTGGTTTCCAACAGAAGGACTATCTTCACCGACATCGTATTCCACTGACGCCAATCCCGAATCGACAACCGTCTATTTCATCGAGGTAACAGATAATTCAGGCTGTGTAGATACGGACAGTGTAGTTGTTACGGTCGATAAATTACAAATCGCTGTTTTCAACGACACGAGCATCTGTCCCGGCGACACTGCGATTGTCGGCGCCATTCCATCGAATGGATTTGCACCATATTCTTTCTCGTGGGCCTATGGCGGAACGATTCTTTCGCCATCTGCGGGAACCACCGCCGTAATCGGCACAGTGCCCGGCTGGGCAGTCTGCGAAATTTCTGATAATTTCGGATGCTCGGTTTTAGACAGCGTATTTATAGATATGCTTCCGCTGCCATCGCCGCCGACATTGCTATCACCTGCTCCCGATGAATCTCTCGCTATCGGCATAACCGATTTAATCTGGAATAGCAACAGCAACGCTGAAAATTATTATCTAATTGTGAATGGCGATACAGTCGCAATTACTTCTGACACAGCAGTGGTTTTCTTCGACACCATCTGTAGCGGAGATTATCATTGGTTCGTTGTCGCGCACAATGAATGTGGGGATTCGATTTCTCCTATGCAAAATTTTTATACTTATCCCTGTGAGGGTCCAACTGCATCGATTGTCGAGCCGATGCCCGACACTTGGAGCTCCTGCGCAAATCAACAGATAATCATCGCCATTTCTGCTGACAATCCAATCGATGCATCATCCATTCGAATAATTGCCAACAGCACTACTTTTTCCGTTGACGGTGCAATCCTTGTTTTCGATGGCAGCACGCTCACATTCAATCCGCCGGCGAGTTGGCTCGATGGGCAAACTATTTCTGTCTGCCTCGATTCGCTCGCCGATATCTATGAAAATGTTATGTCCGGTGACCTATGCTGGAATTTTTTCATCGATTTATCTCCGCCGTATATATGGAGCGAATATCCCACAGGCGTTGTCGATGCTGATTTTGGCGATATCTCGTTTCATCTCGCCGATACACTTTCAGGACTCGACACATCTTCTGTAATGGCAACAATTATTATAGGAGCGGATACTTTTTCATTTGCGAGCGGTTCGGGAATCGGATTTTTAGGCGATTCCTTCTGGGTCGATGTTTCGAGTATCACATTTTCGGCGGGAGACACGGTCGAAGTTTGCATTAGCGCCACCGACACGACAGATTATTGCGCCGACAATGTTCTCGATACTTGTTGGACATTTTACATTCGCCCGTGTGATTTAGTCGCTTATGCCTGTGAAGATGCGCATATCTGCCCGGGGAATTACATCGAACTCGGCGCTGTTCCGCCATATTCCGGCGGCACGCCACCATATTCGATAACTTGGCGAACGATGGATGAAACAATTATCGCCACAACAGAAAATCCCATAGTCTCGCCAGAAACCACGACCACCTATGTTCTGACAATCATCGATTCAGCAGGATGTTCTGTCAGCGACACTATTACACTATTCTGTGATTTCGAGCCGATAATGGCGGCAGAATTATTATATCCGCCAGCAGATACACTTTTGCCACCGGGAATCATAATGCTGCAATGGCACGCTATCGATGGAACTCCGCCGATTTATTACGATGTGCTCGTCGATGGCTCGACTGTCGCATCGGGAATTACCGATACATTTTATTCATATACCGCCGGCTGCGATGAAACACATCTTTGGACGATTATTGCACACAATTATTGCGAAGGACTCGTCCCACATTGCGACACGAGTGGAGTGGTTTATTCCGAAAGCACATTCACAGAATATTCTGCCGATACTATATTAAATCCGTGGGGTTGGGACGGCAACCCGCCATTTCACACATATTCCTGCGACGGTCCCGCGGCATACATCGAAATGCCGCTGCCGGAAACTTGGTCGAGTTGCGACCCGGAAAGCATAATAGTTCGAATTCAAGACGATGATGGCGTTGTCGATTCGACTATTTTACTCAGTGTGAACGGTGTGGCATATACGACCGATTCATCGGAAATCTTTTGGACGGAGCCATATCTCATTTTTCTGCCCGAGCCTGGCAGTGCTGGCTTCGCCGATGGCGAAACGGTCGATGTCTGTCTGCTTTCCGCAGAAGATATTTATTCGAACACGCTTACAGGAGATTCGCTGTGCTGGCAATTTTATATCGACACTTCTCCCCCGTTTTTCTGCTCCGAGCCTATTCCTGCACCTGATACAACAATTTATTCCACGACAACACCGATTGTAATTTCGTTGAACGATATTTATACCGGATTGGATTCGACATCTCTCATCGTGGAAATAAACGGAGCGGAATTTCATTTCGGCGACACCTGCCTATCCTACGACCCGACTTGGTGCGGACCGAACAGCCGCGCCGTTTCAATCGACCCATCGTGCCTCTCATATTCCGGATGCGATACGATTACAGTCCGAGTTTTCATCACTGATACGACCGATTACTGCGCAGATAATATTTTCGATACGACCTGGTCGTTCTATGTCGATTGCGATGGTCCGAATGCGGAAGTTGTCTATGTTCCCGAAGATGCTTGGAGTTCCTGTCCCGACGATTCGATTGTAATTCATCTCTGGGATTCGCTGCCGGGCGTTGACGAGAGCACGATTTCGCTCGATATTACAGGATACGGCACGATTTCATTCCCATCGGCAGGATTGGATTATTATTCATCGACGGGGATGCTCGTCTATCATCCATCGCCGCCGCTGCCCGATTGGGGCGCAATCACCGTTACTCTGCTTTCTGCAGACGATATGCTCGGCAATCCGCTCGAAAGCCCGCTCACTTGGACATTTTATCGTGATAAAATTTTACCAGTTGCGCTAAACTGGTTGCCATCTTGCGGTGAAAGCATCGCTACAACGCATCCCGATATTTCTATCGAGCCTTACGATAGCGGCTGTGGAATTGTTCTCGACAATACTGTTCTGACAATCGATGGAACGGATACCTTCCAATACGATGCCGGCGATTTTATATTCGATGGCGCAAGGTTTGTTTTCGACCCGGATGTGCACGGTTTAAGTTTTCCCGGCGGAAGCGCTGTCGATGTATGTTGGCATCTTGTGGATTGCGCTGGCGATATCTGCCGACCGAACATTACAGATACTTGCTGCACATTCTACATTTCATCGGGAGGACCGTACTCGCAAATAACATATCCTGGCGATGGCGATTGGGTCGCCTGCGATGGCGACAGCATTCGATTTTACTTCGAGGATACCGACGGAATAATTTCATCTTCAATCGAGTTTGAAATATGCACAGGCGGGGATTGTAGCGATTGCATCACCTATGATATAACTTCCCCCGCAATTCACGGCTTCGAGGAATTTTCCGATTCTGTGCATTTCTGGTTTGTTCCATCACCGACATTTAGCGATGGTGATACAATCTGCGTAAATGTTATCGCTGCGAGCGACTCACTCGGAAATGCGCTCTCTGCGGGCGGTTATGCCGATTCGATTATATTCTATATCGACTTGTCGCCGCCTGTGATATGGGACGAAGTGCCATCGGGAGAACTCGCCGATTTCCCGTCGGAAATTTCGTTCGATTTATTCGATTCGCTGTCGGGGCTCGATAGCAGTTCGCTCTCCGCCTATGTCGCCAGCGCAGCGTGCACGACAGAAATTATGACGATTGCCGCGGGAATTTCAATAGACAGCACGGGATATCTATATTCGCTCGACGATTGGTGCCCTTGCGAACCGGGCGAAACTATTTGGGTTCACATATCCGCTTACGACAGCCCCGATACCTGCGCTCCAAATGTGCTCGATACCGAATGGTTCTATATCTGTCCAAGATGCAGCCTCGTTGCAAATGCCTGCAATAATTCGCAGATTTGCCCGGGACAACAGATAAATCTCGGCGCTGTGCCGCCTGTTGAAAACGGAATTCCTCCATACACATACATCTGGACTATCGCAGACGGCGAAACAATTTCAACAGATGCGAACCCGCTTGTTTCGCCAGATTCGACAACCGACTATATTCTCGTCATCAAGGATTCTTATGGTTGCATCAACTACGATACTGTTACCGTATTTGTCGATTTTGAACCTGTTTCGATAGTGGAATTACTATATCCGCCAGCAGACACGCTGCTGCCATCAGGCAATATTACACTTTCTTGGCGCGCACTCGATGGCGATTCAACAATCTTTTACGATGTAATCGTAGATGGCGATACTGTGGCATTTGGAATTACCGATACATTTTATACATTTGCTACAGAATGCGGAGACACACACAGTTGGATGATTTCCGCATATAATTTATGCACATCGGAGATTTCGCACTGCGATTCGTCGGGTGAATGGACGGAGGAAATCGATACGATTTATTATGCCGACAGTGTTTTTGCAATGTGGCCGGGCGAGCCGACTTTTTACACATATCCCTGCGATGGTCCCATCGCAACAGTCGTGCGCCCCGAAAACAATACCTGGTCTGCTTGCGAACAGGAAAGTATCATTGTTCGCATCGATGACGAGGACGGCGTAGTAGCTTCCACCATAGCGTTAAAAATAGATGGGACGATTTACACAATCGATTCTGCACAGGTGAATTGGTCGTCGCCGAATTTGATTTTCTATCCGTTCGACGATGCGATGAACGGCGACAGCGTAAAAATATGTTTGCTGTCTGCGAAAGATATTTATGGGAACACACTCATCGGCGATTCTTTGTGCTGGTTCTTCCGAACCGATTTCGAGCCGCCTTATTTTGCATTGCGCGAGCCCGATTCAGCAGCACTGGTTTTTGACAGACAGCAGGATATATTGATAAAAATATTCGACGACGGCAGCGGAATAGATACGAGTTCTGTCCAATTACTCATCGATAGTGTGAACTTCACGGATAATTGTATTTTCAATTGGCAAGATGAAAACCTCGAAGTTCGCTTCGTCCCTGAAAATGCAGGACTAATATACGCAGCAGGCGAGACAATCTGGATTTCGATTTCCGCACAAGATATGCCGAACTATTGTGCTTCGCATACAGGCAGCGCAGAATGGTTTTTCTATACGCTTCCGGAAATCGGCTGCCGTGCTGTGCCAAATCCGTTCACACCAAATAGCGATGGTAAAAATGATTTCGCCGTATTCGACTACCCCGAAATGTTTGTAAATTCCGCAACGCTATATATATACGATTTGCACGGGATTAAAGTGTATAAAGGTGAAATCGGTCCTGTTGAAGACGCCGGCGAACAATACAAGCGAATCTGGAACGGAAGAGATTCTTCTGGAAAACCGCTCCCACAAGGATTGTATATGTATTTAATTATGGTCGATAATGAAATCGTATGCAATGGAACTATTGTAATAGCAAGATAGTAGCAGGTGGCAAATAGGAAACAGCAAGCGAGCAATTAGAGTCGCTGTGATGTTCAGCGTAACAGTAAAAAAATAGATATTTCGCAATAGAAAGCAATTATAGTATAGAGCAGAAAAATAATGTTCCATTGGATTGGCTATTGAAAATTAAAAACTATCCCAATCCAAATGGCAATCCGAACCCTTTACCTCTTCCCTTTTTCATCTTCTTAAACATCTGCTGCATAGCATAAAATTCTTTGAGCAATCGATTAACTTGCTGGACGGATGTTCCGCTGCCACGAGCGATGCGCTTTCGTCTGCTGCCATTTATTATGTCGGGATTTTCGCGCTCATCTCGCGTCATCGAATTTATTATCGCTTCTATGTGCGAAAATTCTTTTTCATCAAAATCGATTTTCATTTTGCCCGCACCGGGTATCATTTTCATAAGGTTTCCGAGCGGACCCATTTTTTTCAACTGCTTCAATTGTTTCAGAAAATCTGAAAATGTAAATTCAGCGCGAAGTAGTTTTTTGCGCATCTTTTCCGCTTCTGCTTCATCGACTGTTTTCTGGGCTTTTTCCACGAGCGACACAATATCGCCCATTCCGAGTATGCGGTTTGCCATTCTATCGGGGTAGAATGGTTCGATTGCATCCGTTTTTTCACCTGTTCCGACGAACAGTATCGGTTTCCCAACGACAGCACGAAGAGATAGCGCTGCTCCGCCTTTTGCATCGCCGTCGAGTTTTGTAAGGATGAAGCCGTCGATGCCAACTCTGCGAGCAAATTCCTGTCCCACTTCCACAGCAGTCTGCCCTGTCATCGCATCGACAACTAAAAAAACGCCCTGCGGACGCAGGCGCAATTGCAATTCTTCGAGTTCGCGCATCATTTTATCGTCGATTTGCAAACGACCCGCTGTATCGAGTATCAGAATGTCATACCCTTTCATCTGCGCTTCTGCTACTGCGCGATTAGCGCAACTCAGCGGCGTTTCCAAAAGTTGCGGAACGATAACAGGCACGCCGATTTGCCTGCCGAGTGTCTGCAATTGTTGCGCTGCTGCTGGACGATAGACATCGAGAGCAACCATTGCAGGGTTCCATTTCCGCTCGCGCAGCCAGACGGCGACTTTCGCTGCGTGCGTGGTTTTTCCCGAACCCTGCAATCCGATGAGCATAACAATCGTCGGATTTGCCTTCGCTAATTGTATTTTCTGCGCTTCTTTTCCGCCAAGCAATTCTATCAACTTTTCGTGGACAATTTTTACGACTTGCTGTCCCGGCGTAATCGATTTCAGCACTCTTTCACCAACCGCTTCCTTTCGCACATCTTCGATAAAATCCTTGACTACTTTGAAATGCACATCCGCTTCCAGCAGGGCTCTGCGCACTTCGCGAAGACCGTCGGATATGTTTTTCTCGGAAAGTTTTCCGCGCCCGGTCAACGATTTGAACGCATTATTCAATCTATCTGTGAGTTGCTCGAACATCTTCCCTCCAAATCAATACTGCTTGTATAATATTTTCTCTATGTATGCTAATATAAGAAAATTCTTGACATTTTGGCAATGAAAATTAGTATTTGGCAAAGATGGCGGCATAGCTCAATTGGTTAGAGCAGCGGAATCATAATCCGCGTGTTCAGGGTTCGAGTCCCCGTGCCGCCACAAGCGTTCCGCTTGACCATTGCGCTTCGCGGCTCACTAATTTCGCTCCTTGCTGTCGCTTAAATTGCCGAGAGCCTATCGGCTTTATAGAATTCATAATAGAGAAACAGAAAATAGAAACAAGTGAATTTGGGACTCGAACCCGATAGAATAAGGCGAAGCCTTTTCGAGTCCCCGTGCCGCCACAAGCGTTCCGCTTGACCATTACGCTTCGCGGCTCGCTAATTTCGCTCCTTGCTGTCGCTTAAATACAGTTCTATCATTCCCATGCAAATAAAATCCCAAAAAAATAATAATAACAACTGGATTCCCAATCAAGTTGGGAATGACAGATGAGGTTCGTTTTGGAATAAGAGATAAAGCCTGTCATTCCCGCACAAGCAGGAATCCAGCAAGCGTTCCGCTTGACACCCTTCGTGTGATTCTACGCTTCGCCGTGCATCGAAGTCGCTCAGGTTGTTTCGAGACCCGACGGCTTTTTGCTTATCATTGCACCATTGCGGAAAACGCCAATCCACAAGGGAAAAACATAGCTATACACTATAAACTTTTATCGCATCGCTGCGTTCGGGTCGAATGTTCGGGAAAAATCTGCAATGAAATCTGCGTATCTGTTTTCCAATATCGCCTGACGAATTTTGCGCATCAATTCAGCAAAGAAGTATAGAGAATGGTGTGTTGCGAGATATGGCGCAAGCATTTCGCCTGCGGAAAAAAGATGTCTTATATATGCACGGGAATAGTTTCGGCAAGTATAGCAATTGCAGTTTGGGTCGATAGGTCGGCTGTCTTCGGCGTAATAATTCGCTTTGAGAGACATTTTTCCCTGCCAGGTATATACCGATGCATTTCGAGAGTTTCTCGTGGCAATCACGCAGTCGAACATATCGGTTCCCATCGCAACCGCACGAACGATGTCTTCCGGTTTTCCAACACCCATCAAATAGCGCGGTTTTTCGGACGGTAGCATCGGCATTGTTTCGTCGAGTATTTTGAACATTTCGGTTTTCGGTTCGCCAACAGAAAGCCCACCGATTGCGTATCCCGGGAAATCGATGTTCAATATTTCTTCTGCGGATTTCCTGCGCAAATCGGAAAATATGCCACCCTGAACTATGCCGAACAAAGCAGGAGCAGTATCGGCATTTTTATCGGCATCGATGAGTTTCTGCCATTTCTCGAATCCGCGTCTTGCCCAATTTCCTGTGCGGACAACCGCTTCATCGGCATCGGAATGCGTAACAGGATAATCGGTGCATTGGTCGAATGACATCATAATATCAGGTCGCATCGCAAACTGAACTTCTATCGCTCGCTCGGGGGTAAAAAAATGATAACTGCCGTCGTGGTGAGATTGAAACTGGACGCCGTCGTCGGTGATTTTTCGCAAATCCGTCAACGAGAACACCTGAAATCCTCCGCTGTCTGTTAGAATTGCCCGATTCCAACCGATGAATTTATGCAATCCCCCCATTCGCTCTATAAGTTCGTGTCCGGGTCGCAGGTATAAATGATACATATTCCCGAGAACAATTCTCGTTCCGAAATCTTTCAAGTCTCTCCAAGGAATTGTTTTCACGGTTCCCTGCGTTCCAACGGGCATAAAAACAGGTGTCGGCACATCGCCGTGAGGAGTATGCAAAACGCCAGCCCGCGCGCCTGTTTTGCTATCGACTGCCTGCAATTCGAACTTTATCATATTTTAGATTAAATTTAAAGATTTAAAAATCTTCTTTCCGAATATCATATTCTGCGAGGTGCTTGTTCAGTTTATTTACTTGTTCTTCTATCTGCCTAAGCATTTCTACGATTGGGTCTGGTAGATTGCCATGGTCGAGGATAGTTTCCTTTGGGCGTTTTTCGTGTCTTTTCACGATTCTGGCAGGAACACCGACAACTGTGCAATTAGGTGGCACAGACTTTACAACAACCGAACCTGCACCGATACGAACATTATCGCCAATTTCTATATTGCCTAAAATTTTTGCACCTGCACCGATAACTACGCCATTCCTCAGAGTCGGATGCCGTTTGCCTTTCTCCTTGCCTGTTCCACCGAGAGTTATACCTTGAAAAAGGGAGCAATCATCACCGATTATCGTCGTTTCACCTATAACAATTCCTTCACCGTGGTCGATGAAAAATCTTTTACCGATTTGCGCACCCGGATGAATTTCGATTCCATTAAAAAATCTTCCGATTTCGGAAATCATCCGCGCAGTCCAGTGAAATTTTTTTCGCCACAACCAGTGAGCAAGTCTGTGCATCAAGATAGCACGAAGTCCCGGATATGTCGTCAGAACTTCGATTGTAGAACGAGCCGCCGGGTCACGCTCGAAAACTGTTTTAATAGTCTCTCGCAATGTTTTGAACATTTTTACCACCTGCATTATCTATATTATCGCCGATTAGAATGTTTTTAAAATCTTTTCCTGCTCGGAAGTAAGTTTTTCAGGTATTTTATATTGCACTTCAACAATGAGGTTTCCCCTTCTGTTTTTTCGCTGAACACCCATTCCAGGAATGCGCAATCTTGTGCCAGGCTTTGTCCCCTTTGGTATTTTCACAGATACTTTTCTCCCGTCTGGATGTTTTATTGTAACTTTTGCACCAAGAATGGCTTTATTAAATGGCACGGTAATCTTTGCGATTAAATTGTCCCGTTCAATATGAAATGTTTTGTCTGGTTTCACAATAATATTTACGAATAAATTTCCGGGCGGAGCGCCGCCTGTTCCTGGTGAACCAAGTCCTCGCAATCTTAATATTTGTCCATTCTTTGTTCCCGGCGGAATTTTGACCATAACTCGTCTTTGCGTTTGGATAACTCCTGTTCCGCCGCATTGAGTGCATTTACGCTCGGGGATAGTTCCTTTTCCGCCGCAGGTCGGACAAGTTCGCTGGACAGCGAAAGGACCTTGCGATATTGTAATAACGCCTCTACCGTTGCAGGTTGGGCAAGTTTTCACACTCGAACCAGGTTCTGCACCCGTGCCATTGCATCTTTTACATACTTCGTAGATAGGCAGAACAACTTGAACACTGCCACCGAGCAAAGCTTGCCTGAATGGTATTTCCAAAGTCGTTTGAATATCGCTTCCTCTGATACCTGCACTTTTTCTTCTCCTCGATTTCGCTCCAAAAATGTCCCCAAAAATATCGCCGATGTCGAATGATGAAAATATATCGGAAAAATCGAAACTCTGTCCAGTTGACTGTTGCTCCGCTCCTCTGCTGAAATTTCCAAAACCCGAGAAATCACCGCGTTTCATCCTATCATATTGCTGGCGCTTTTGCTTATCAGATAATACCTCATAAGCCTCGTTAATCAACTTAAATTGTTCCTCCGCGCTTTTGTCGCCCGGGTTTTTATCAGGATGATATTTCTTTGCGAGTTTTCTAAAAGCCCGCTTAATCTCGTCGTTCGATGCGCTTTCCGAAATACCGAGTATTCGATAATAATCTTTCATAATCGTTTTCCGCTGCGATTTTATATTACATTTACAAAATGCTTAACTATAATTATTTTTTTAATCTATGCAAGCATATTACTAATTAATTTAAATTACTTTCTCTTTTATTTCTTGCTCTATATTGATATAATAAAATACTTTCAAATCTGTTAAATCATATTCATAATCTATCTCTAAAAATGTCATAGGTAGCATAAAATCATTTGCATCGCTATTTTCTAAAAAAAATTCAGTGAGTTACGGTTGGATGTTTTATCTTGGACCTATAATCATGGCGACAGGAGCAGTTTTAACACTCATCCTTGTCCCTGTTTTTAGCGATAGTGATTTTTTAAGA
>JALTEE010000491.1 GCA_027007865.1 bacterium | reverse complement strand
CCATAAAATCACTATAAATATTTGCGATTGAAATAAATTCGATATATATTTAAAAAAGCAAAGGACAAATTCCGCTGGGTCGGGATAAAATTTAAAACAACCGACTAAAACGCCCAAGAACATAAATACAAGAAGGCGCTATATGAAAATCAGATTTACATATTTTGCACTATTTATTTTTATGATGTTCCTTGCTGCGTTTGGGCAAAACGATAACTTCGCCTTCGAGCGTGGCGTTCCAAAAGTATGTGCAGATTGCGGAGGATGCCAGTCGGGAACATTGTCTGTATGTATATGTTTCGAGAAACTCGTTTTTCAAAATGCAGATATACGAGCAATTTTCGCCCTGCTATCCGATACTGCAAATGTGAACATCGTGGTCGACCCTGAACTCTCCATAAAAGTTTCTCTTAAACTCGAAAATGTATCGTGGTGTCAAGTTTTCAGTCTGCTGCTCGACCTTTATAACCTCCGCACTATTAAAAAAGAAGGATATTGGTATGTTCTTTCCGAAAGCAAATTTTGGACACAAAAATTCGATGAGATGGGAAATGTCAACAAGGTAAAGCAGCTCAAAGATACGGAAACAAGATTATTCAGAATTGAGAATGTCGATGCAGCAGATATAGAATCGGCGATAAAAAGCACTAAGTCCAGCAAAGGAGAAATTGTTGTAGATAAGTCATCGAACACCCTTATCATAACGGATATACCTGAAAATCTCGATATAATCGCCGATATGATAGATTCTCTCGATGTTCTTGTAAAACAGGTAAAAATTTCGTGTCAGATTGTTCAAATAGACAAATCCTATTTGAAAGACCTTGGAATAGATTGGACTGCTACCCAAGCAGATGGTAATATTACCGCATCTTCCAATATGGACCAGGTCGGCGAAACGAGTATAGGTAAATTCACATGGGGAATTATATCGGGAGCATATTCGTTCAACGCAAAACTTTCCGCTATTATATCCAAAGGGAAAGGCAAAATACTCGACCAACCACATATAATTACGATGGACAATCATAAGGCGGAGATTTTTTCGGGAAAACAAATTCCAATAACTACTCTCGACCCATCGGGCAATACTATAACAACATTCTATCAGGTTGGCACGAAAGTCACTGTTACTCCGAGAATTGCAAAAAACGACAAAATAGTTCTCGATATTGCTGTGGAAAGAAGCGGCTATATATCGGGAACATCGGGTTATGAGATAACTACACGAACCGCCAACACTCGATTGATAGTTAAATCCGGAGATATCGTAACCATAGGTGGACTTATAACAAATGAACAGCAAGAAACCGAATATGGTGTGCCACTATTGAAAAGCATTCCGCTTATAGGTGAATTATTTAAGTATAAAATGAAATCGACAACTTCTACTGTTATTACCATATTTATATCACCCGAAATTCTATCATAATTTATCAATCAGGAGGATATAATTGCGCATTCTTGGAGTTATCCCTGCGAGGTATTCATCGACTCGTTTCCCCGGCAAGATGCTTTCGCCGATACTTGGGAAACCACTTGTTCTGTGGACATACGACGGTGCCACAGAAGCATCATTGCTCGACCACACAATTATCGCAACCGATGACGAGCGGATTGTAGAAGCTGCAGAAAGGCACGGCGCGGATGTAATCATTACATCGCCATCTTGCAAAAACGGAATGGAAAGAACCGCCGAAGTCGCAAAAAAACTGCATCTATACGATATAATAATTAATATTCAAGGAGACGAGCCACTTATAAACGGGAAAATAATAGATTCACTCGTAGACGATATTGTCGCTCATCCGGAGGCGGGAATGGCAACGATTTCCACTCCAATATCGTCTGAAAGGCAATGGCGAAACAAAGATGTAGTAAAAGTCGTTACGGACAAAAACGGCTTCGCACTTTATTTCTCGCGCTCTCCGATACCTTATCGCAAAAACGGCAGCATAGCACCTCAGCGACACATCGGCATTTATGCATATCGATGGGAAGACCTTTTGCGAATATCACGAATCGGAGTTTCTCCGTTGGAACGCGAAGAAGGCCTCGAACAACTGCGCGCCCTCGAATACGGTGTGAAAATTCACTGCAAAATAATTCCCGAAGCGGCGGAACTCGTGAGCGTGGACAGAGAAAAAGATATTCGTAAAGTCGAGCGGAAACTGCGAAAAAAATAGTTTCTAAGAAAAAATATCTTTATAGGAACTGCACAATAGCTAACCCGTCATTGTCCGATTTGATAAGACAATATAGGTTCCCCTGACAAGCTGTGAAAAAATAGCGAGTGTTTTGTTCTATATTGCAGATACTTAAAAACTATCTTTAAACAGTGAGAGAATTTATTATGAAAAATTTCTCTGCACCTTCGACTGCGTGTCCTCGATATCTTCGCTATCAAGCATGCTCCGTCGCAAATATTTACCACCAGGTTCTCAAAAGACTTTCGCTTCCTGTGGTATCTTCTTCAAATCCGAGAGAGACGAAGCTGAAAATACTATCGAGCATAGTTGTAATTTGTCCTTCGTCATTTTTCATTATATACAGTGGGAAAGAGAAATATGCGCTTCTCGAAGTTTGCTTTGCAAAACGACAGGCAACTGGCAAACCGATGAATGAATCTGCATACAGCGAATCTCCGTCATAACTTCCTGCATTATAAAGCACTTCTGCGTATGGCACACCCGCAAAGTATGGATATACTCCTACGGCAGATATATCACCGATAGTGGAAACTTTGTTCGAATCGATAGGCAAATCGGAAAAGCCCGGATGGCTCGATTCCGCCCAGTTAAACTGTGCACCGCTGCTATTCCATGTTATCCCGAACATATCGAATGGTATTTGTCCATACGGACTATATGAACTTGTAAATTCGCCGATTTGGCGGAAAAACGCTCTTCCATCGAATATAACTCTACCGCCAGCAAGAACATACTTATGAAGTTCTTCGAGCATATCGGAAGTCGGAGTTTGCATAGCGCCCATAGTAAGAGGTCCTCCGAGATGATAGAGATAGATAATACTGTAATCTTTCATATCCCACTTTGTGATATTTAGCCTTTCTCCAGAAGCGATACCTGCTACAGCCTCGTAATCGTCGATATATCCTTCATTCTTAATATGCTCGAAAATGGGCTGGTAAAAATCCGTCCACATAGATTCATTCCATCCGATTGTCGGGTTATAGAGGAACAACAATTTGTGCGGGAATTCACCTTCGCTCATCATAGTGATATTAGTATCGACAGTCGGGTCAAAGAATGGATGCGTGGTATAGAATTCGAATGTATCCATAGCGCCGGGATAAAACGCGTCATCTCTTATTTGAATAATAAATCGCCAATGCCCTGTTGGAATGTTTTTAAGCAAAGTGCTCGTGCTTCTAACCCATCCATCCAATGTGTCTTTTCCTGCAAATATTCCCCCGAGTGAATCTTCAGCGAGAGAAGTTCGCGCCGTATCAAGCGCATCGTCGAAATTCTCGACCCACCAATGATATTCGAGAACCACAGAATTATCCGGGTCGTGTCCGCGCCAGGATACAGGAATTCCTTCCCAATCGTCTGTGAAATCATCTATCACCCAAAAAGTATCTCCTTCGGGATAGTCATCGTATTCGAGAAGTATCATAGAATCTGGCGGTTCGTTTATGCGGAAATAAATCATACATTCCATATCCGAACGGTTACTGTCATTATCGAACGACCTGACACAGAATAGATGCTCCGTCGTATCTTCACCCGGCTCGAGGGTCAAAAATATTGTATCCATATTAGATTCTGTGAGCAACCATCTCGAATATTTTCCATCGAGCAATGCAACGCCGCTATCAGGAACATTTGGCGAAGTGCTATAGTTCGCCACAAGGTCTGCATAAGTTGTTTCGCTTACTTTGGAACGAGGAATATCGATATATTCATATCCGAGTATTCTGCCATCTCTGTCCGTTCCCCACCAGTATATCTGTGGAGCAGCGCCAAGAACGGAACTATCAGGCGGAACACCATAAACATTAACAAACGGGTTCTCCTGCGGATATTCCGTCCCTTTATAATTGCATCCATAGAAAAGCATCGTTCCTATTACAAGCAAAATCGCAGCATATACATACACAATTTTCTTATTCATCGTTCACCTCGTTATCTGAAAATTTTAATTTCTAATTTCGATACTAAAATTCAACTCCGATGCTAAATCTATGCACCGCAGGAAGATATTTCGTATATGTGAACGAATAATCCGCCTTTGCGAAAAATCCGCCAAGAGGCAGTTTAACTCCGCCACCAACAGTAAATCTATCGCTGTCGTATTGTATCTTATATCCACCTCGAAGAAAGGCGAATTCTTTATATGCGTATTCGAATCCAGCCTGAAATTTTTCGAGGTTATCGTTCGGATGAGCACCCTCGAAATCTATTGTGATTCTGTTTGTTTCATTATTGATAATTTCACCAGCAGCACCGAAATGAAACGACATCGGCAGCGGATAACTCTGCTGAATATATTTCATATCGGGGCCAAAATTGGAAAGTATCATTCCAAACCTGACATCTCTAAATGCAGTTCTGTAATAGGTTCCAATATCCATTCCCCAAGTCGATGCCGTAACATCGGCAAGAAACTCGCTGATGTATTTTACATTTACTCCAACAGAAAATCTATCTGTGAGTGGTTTCGCATAAGTGATTCCCGCAGATAGCGCACCTGCACCAAAAGTTCTGCCGGTGCCTTCGGGATGATACGGAGTCGTTTCCTCCATTTCACCTGCGTTTAGTGCTGTTGCCGAAATTGCAACAACTCCATTCAGCGCAGGCATTGAAAATGCCGCCCACTCGTTTGAAATGCCGGCATATAATAATGTGTGAGAAAACGCCATCTGCTTCTCGGGATGCCACGCAAGACCCGCAGGATTATAGTATATAGCAAAAATGTCGTCGGAAACGCCGATAAATGCGCTGGACATACCTTCCGCACGAGGCGAAGGTGAAATCTCTAAAAACTGTCCTGCGGCAGTGCCGACTTTCGCCTGCCCAAAAAGCAGCGCAGGAATTATAAAAAGAAACATTGTCCACTTAATAATTACTTTCATTTCTTCCCCCTATTTGAATATTAGATATTAGTTATTAGT
>JALTEE010000490.1 GCA_027007865.1 bacterium | reverse complement strand
GTGAAATACCACTATACAAACGATTTTTATAAATTTCTCGGAAGAGAAATTGCTGGTTTTTTGAAATTGCGAGTCGAGGCATTGTTTGATGGAATAACAGATTTTATCGATATGCTCGGTGAGGGTCTGCGAAAATTATTCACCGGCGACCCGAGAGACTATGTCTTCTATATCGGCATTGTTCTGCTGATATTTATTATCATATACGGAGGAAATATATGGCTATAATAATTAAAATATTAGAATACATACTAATCGCATTCGGTGTTGCAATTTTAGGCTTGATATATGGCGGAATCGGGAGAAAAATCACTGCGAGAATTCAGAATAGATATGGTCCCCCCTTTTACCAGAATATTTTGGATGTCCTAAAACTTTTCGGGAAACGCAACGAAGCGAGCCACGGGGTTATGTTCGACCTCGGTCCCGTAATCGCGCTGACAGGTATATTGACTTCGCTGATGTTTCTACCGCTCGGTAGTTCGACACCTTTGATTTCTTTCGAGGGTGATATTTTCGTTTTATTCTATCTTCTCGTTGTGAGCCCGCTCGGAATGGCACTCGGCGCAGGCGAAGGTGCAAATCCTAATGCTACTATCGGCATCGCAAGAGGCTTGACGATGATGCTTGGATACGAACTCGTCCTGTTCGTCTCGATAATACCGCTTATGATACACTATGATACCGCTTCGTTCTATAAACTGGTGCAGATGCAGGGAACATTCCCGAACTGGAACTTTTTCCCGTTTTTTCTGTCGGCATTTGCGGGACTTATCGCACTGCAAGGTATGATGGGTTTGCAGCCGTTCGATGTCGTAGTCGCACCACACGAAATTGCATCCGGGCCTATGGTAGAATACAGCGGAAGATTTTTGGGACTTTTACAACTATGGCACGCTATCGCTGTAATCGTGGAAACCGGTATTATCGCAGATGCTTTTCTCGGAAATGGTGGAGCAGGATGGTTCATATTAAAAACATTTTCGCTATTTATGATAGTAATTATGGTTGCGGCAATATTCCCGAGATTTAGAATCGGGCAGGCGGTAAAATTTTATTGGAAATACCCGCTCATAATAGGACTACTTGGTTTTCTTGTCTTGTTTATCTGGAGGTAAAATATGGGATTATTTAAATTCAGTCGCTCGCGTTCGTTATGGATGATGCATTTCTGCACGGGTTGCGGGGCAATAGAAATGCCACCTACGATGACATCGAGATACGATATGGAAAGGTTCGGTATAATCCCGATGGCAACACCGAGACAATCCGATTTACTGCTGGTTACAGGATATCTAACCGTGAAAACCTTGAAACGGGTCGTCCGAAGTTACGAGCAAATGGCTGAACCTAAATATGTAATCGCTTTCGGTTCTTGCACTATGAGAGGCGGAATGTATTGGGATTCCTATAATACGGTGAAAGAACTCGACTTATATATACCCGTCGATATTTATATAAATGGTTGTATGCCTAGACCGGAAGCCATCATAGATGCGTTTATTAAATTGCGAGATATGATAGATAAGGGTGAAGCGAACGCATGGAAAAACTACAGGGACAATCTCGATTGGTATAAGCAAAATCAGGCAAAAGTATTCGATATAAATAAATGGAGTGCAAAAATATGAGTTTAGATGTCGAGGAAAGCATAAAGCAAGATATAGACTTGCGATTGAAAGATATTGCAAAATGTGAAATACAGAGGGAACGGCGACTTAAATTATATACGGGGAAAGATAGGGTTATTCCCGTTCTCGGTTTTCTGAAATCCTATGGTTTCATACATCTTGCGGCAATCTCCTGTGTCGATTGGCTCGATGATGGCGAGTTCGAAATCGTATATAATCTATGGTCGTATCGGGATAAGGCGGGAATCCTCGTGAAAACTCGCATCTCCCGAGAAAATCCCGAAATCGATACGGCTATACCTATATACGAAATTGCAGAAACCTACGAGCGCGAAATCCACGAGATGTTCGGTGTGAATTTTCCGGGTAATCCCAATCTAACCTCGCTTTTTCTCGAGGATTGGAATGGTCCCCCGCCGATGCGAAAGGATTTCGACACCAGAAAATATGCTGCTGAAAAATATGGGATGAGAGACCTGACCGAGCAACTGAAAATCGGAATGGACAAAATCAAAGGGGTAAGAGATGGCGATGAGATACTTTGAATATTTCGTAGGTCCCCAGCATGTCGGTGTTACTGGCAATATGAGTTATCACCTTTGGGCTGATGGCGACGAAATAAAAAAGATGATAACATCTGTGGGTTATCTTCACAGAGGATTCGAAAAATTGATGGAATACCGCGAATGGGTAAAAAATGTCCCTATGGTGCCGAGAATTTGCGTTCCAGAACCCGATGTCAACGAGGTTCTATATGCTATGGGAGTGGAAGAACTATCGGGACTTGTTCCTTCAGAACGAGCGCAATATATCCGAGTTCTCGTTCTCGAGATGGCAAGATTGTCTGCATTTTTATTCTATTTTGCGGGGGCAGCAGGAGCTCTTGGTCTATACACGATTCCACAATGGACAATCGGCGACAGGGACTATATTCTCGATAGGTTCGAGGAATTAACGGGCGGAAGAGCCTATCATATATATACAACACCGGGCGGTGTCAGAAGAGACTTGCCAGATGGTTTCAAATCCAGAGTTCAAGAAACTATGAATTACTTGAAAAAACGGCTTATAGATTACGATAGATTGATGTTCGAAAACGCTATAATCGTGAAAAGAACGAAAGGCATCGGCATAATCGAAAAAGATTACGCGATGAATATGGGAGTTACTGGACCGAACTTGAGAGCATCGGGAATTAAAGCCGATGTCAGAAAGGACGACCATTATCTCGTGTATGACAAACTCGATTTCGATGTCCCGGTCGTTGGCGATGGAGATATTTTCTCGAGAATTATGCAGAGGAGACTCGAATTCGACGAAAGTATCAAAATAATCGAGCAAGTTCTCGAAATGATGCCCGATGGTGGGTTTATCGAAAAGCTGCCGAATCCAATCGAATGGAAAGTTCCTGCTGGAGATGTCTATGTGAAATTGGAATCCTCGAAAGGTGAATTCGGATACTATATCGTCTCAAATGGCGAGGAAAAACCTTATCGAATTCATGTCAGAGGGCCGAGTTATACTCACGGGATTCAGGTGGCTCAGGAAAAAATTGTCGGTATGAGAATAGCCGATGTGGCACCATTTTTATTTAGTCTCGATGTCTGTCCACCAGATATAGAAAGGTAATACGATGGGAATATTTAAAAAAATATTTACGCCGTTGGATGCTCTCAAACACTTGGGGCAAAAACCTCATACGATTCGAGTTCCCTATGTGAAAAAGGAACCCGCAAAAAGATATAGGGGAATTCATGTTAATGATTGGGATAAGTGTATCGGATGTGGAAATTGTGCGAGAATATGCACCTGTCAGGCAATCGAGATGATTCCTATCGATTCTATTAAAGTGGAAGAGGGCAAAACAAATCTTCGCCCTCAAGTCGATTACGGAAGATGCAGTTTCTGTGGGCAATGTGTTGATGTCTGCCCTACGGGAAGCCTTAAATTATCCACCGAATATCTGATGACCTCTACCAACAAAGATGATTATATATTCATTCCCCCAAAGGATAGAGATTCGGGCGAAGGCACGGGTTGGGAATCGAGCACCGAGACGAGTATGCTCAGATTCGACAGAGAAGAAATGCCAGAACGAAATCCCGATGAGAGAAAATTGGATTTCGAACCCGTTCTGCTCGGTTTCTCGGAACAACAGGCATATCTCGAAAGTATGAGATGTCTCGGCTGCGGACTTTGCGTTGATGGATGCCCGACTCATATGTTCATTCCCGAGTATATACAGAAAATCAGAGATGCCGAATACAATGGTGCGGTAGATGAGTTCTTCAAGAACAACCCACTTCCGCAGATTTGTGGAACTGTTTGCACTCATAACTGCGAGGACAACTGCGTGTATTCAAGACGCGGCAACCCGATTCAAATTCGTTATCTTAAAGGTTTCGCTGCTGAAAAGGTCGATAATTACGGCGATGTCATAAAAGTCGACCCCGATAATAAAATCGACAAGAAAGTTGCTGTTATCGGCGCAGGACCTGCTGGACTTACACTTGCATTTTATCTTAGAAAATACGGTGTTCAGGTTAAAATATTCGAATCGACTCCCAACGCTGAAGGTATGATGAGATACGGCATCCCGAGATATAGATTATCTGAAAAGACATTGAAGAAGGAAACTGATTTCATTTTAAGCACCGGCGCTGAAATTCAGTATTCGACGGAAATCGGCAAGGATATACCTTTGAAAAATCTTCTCGACGAATACGACGCAGTTTTCATCGGAGTCGGTTTCCAGCAAGGAATCCCGATGGGAGTTCCCGGTGAAGATGCGATAGGTGTTCTGCAGGCAGCGGATTTTCTCAGGGATGTTGCAATGGGTAAGAAGGTCGAAATTGGGAATAAGGCGATTATAGTCGGTGGCGGCGATGTTGCTATGGATGCTTCCCGAACAGCATTGAGACTCGGTGCAAAATCGGTAATTATGTATCGAAGGCGCTGGGTCGATATGCCCGCCCACGAGGAGGAAAAGCTCGAGGCAAAAGACGAAGGTGTGGAGATTATGCCGCAGACTCTTCCAACCGAGATTGTAAAAGATGAAAATGGCAAAGTTAAATCTGTGAAATATGTGAAGACTAAAATGGTCGACCAAGGTGAGGGCAAAAGGCCTAAACCTGTTCCAATCGAGGATGAAATATATGAAATGGAATGCAGCGCAGTGATTCAAGCAATCGGACAGAACCCTGACTATTCTTTATTCCCAGATGACATCAAAGAAAAATTACAGTTCGATAAACGCGGCAAGCGAATAATTGTCGATGATTACGGTGAGACATTGATACCGGGGCTTTTCGCTGGTGGAGATTGCGTGAATAATAGAGGTGATATTGTTGGTGCAATTGCAGATGCCAGAAAAGCCGCAAGAGGAGCACAACGTGGAAGAGGAAGGGCCTCTCCCTGAGAAGTGGACTTTCAAAGTCGAGCAGGGGGGCGTCGGACCTGGATTTGGGGTAATCCGATGCTCCGTGGAAGGTAGAAAAGGGGTGAAGATTCGCGTGTGGACAGAGGGCTGGGATGGAATGGTACAGGAG
>JALTEE010000489.1 GCA_027007865.1 bacterium | reverse complement strand
CGATATATATAAACGTATATAAGATATTGATTGTACGGGGCTGTAGCTCAGTTGGGAGAGCGCTTGCATGGCATGCAAGAGGTCGTGGGTTCGACTCCCATCAGCTCCACTTTGTTATAATTATAGATAGCTAAGCGTTATTAGCGTAATAGTTATGGAGGGATGGCCGAGCGGCTTAAGGCGGCGGTCTTGAAAACCGCTGTGCGGAAACGCACCGGGGGTTCGAATCCCTCTCCCTCCGGTTTGGGGAAGAGAAGAAGAGGGAAAAGAGATTGCGGATTGTTGATTGCGGATTTAAGTAGAAGATAGAAACGTAGGTGGTTGGCAGTAAAAAGTAGGCTGTGGGCGGTAGGGGCAGACCTGTGTGTCTGCCCAAAATTCGACATTCATCATTTATCATTCGACATTCTTTATTTGTCATTGTGGGTGAGCAAAAAAGTATTATAAACATAATGAAACTGTCTCAAGAAGAAAAGCGAATAATCAAAAATCTATCATCTCAGTTGAAGGAAAAATTCGGAGCACAGCAGGTAATTCTCTATGGTTCTGCTGCTCGCGAATCAATGAATAAAAGCTCAGACATCGACATTATGGTGGTTTTACTAAAAGTAGATTGGGAAATAGAAAAGCAAATATCCGACCTATGCTTTGATATTGAGCTTGAATTTAATATGCGAAGAACAATATCCGTTATGTGTTTTGCCGAAGATGAACTTACAGATTCTCCCTTGCGGGCGTCTCCGTTTGTCCTTAATATTATGCGGGAAGGAAAATGGATTTAGATCGTTCCGACATAAAAGCAGTTATTAGGTATAGGCTGGATCAAGCACAAGAAGCTCTCATTAAAGCTGCCGACAATTATTAATATCTCAACAATTATGTTAATGACATTCGAAATGCCTTTCCAAAATCACCGCCGCTGATACCGCATCGAAGCCTTCTTTGGGCTTATACGAATGTGAGTTGTCAGATTTGTCTGACTGAACAAATTTACTCTCAGCTGAAAATGTACTTAATCGT
Source organism: bacterium (assembly GCA_027007865.1). Taxonomy (GTDB): domain Bacteria; phylum UBP14; class UBA6098; order B30-G16; family B30-G16; genus JAGHAI01. Next base: position 4,181 of record JALTEE010000489.1, on the reverse strand, counting down.
TCGTCCTGTAAAACGACTTTTTTGCCCGAAATTTTTTCCAGCTGATGAGCGAATTTTCGCGTAAGCTCCGCCTGTTTGCCCTCCGAGCCGTCCATATTCACAGGCAAGCCGACAACAAACATATCAATTTCGCCCTGAAGTTCTCGCGATTTGTCAATAATCAGCTTAGCATCCTTTTCAAAATCACCCGCTGATTCGACAATACATAAGGGCATTGCTATTCTAAGCTCACTGGTACCGGTAGCAAGCCCGATTCGTCGAGTACCATAATCAACAGCTATAATTCGCATAAAATTTCGAATTCCGGATTAATGTCAAATACTAAATGCTAAATGACTAATTTTGGGCAGACACATAGGTCTGCCCCTACCGCCCACAGCCTACGTTTTTCGCTTTTTATTCTTCAATCCTCAATCTTTCCCAATGGGATTTTCCCAATGGGATTTTCCCAAAGGGATTTCGCTACGCTCAACGTTTCACTCAACACTTCGCTCAACAATTATAAATCATCAATTCTTCCTTCTCTCCTCTCTCTTCTCTTTTCTCCATTTTTCCTTGACCGCTCTTGTCGATTAGCGTACAATAAAATAGATAAAAAGTAAACAGTCTTTACTTGCGTTAATAGCAATAAGTTAAAGGACTTATCCATAATGCTCATAGTCGCTGACAATTGCTGATACGTAGTAAAGGCTGACGGAACAAGTGGTTTAGGTATATTTTTAAAAGACAAGGAGTTACAAAATGAAAAAACAAAATCCACAAGCCTTTACACTCGTTGAGCTTCTGACAGTAGTAGCAATCATCGCTCTGCTTATCAGCATTTTGGTTCCGACTGTTCAAAGGGCACAAAGACAAGCGAAAGAAGTGGCTATCAAAGCTCAGCTACACGGCATTACTCAGGGTTTGGAAATGTTCAAATCCGACTTCGGATATTATCCGAAATCACTGCCTCAAACGAGCGACGGAGTAAATATAGATGATGACAGAGGTAACTATAACACAGAAAACCCAGAAGTTATGGGCGCTCATCGATTAGCTTTCGCCCTTATGGGTAGAGATAAATTAGGCTGTCCAGCCAAAACAGGAGCGACCGGTTCGAACAATCCTCCTGGCTTGCCTGACGATAATTCCGATACCGGTCCTGATAGTATTACAGGATGGTATTACTCCAGCGACGGCACTTTTGATGCAAGCGCTACGTGGGAAGATCCGTCTGATAGTAATTGGGGTGACCCGAGCCATAAAACCGCTCGCAAGGGTCCGTACATTAATCCTGAAGGTTTTTCTGTCGTCGAAGATAAAACCGTGGATAATAACGGATATGTTTGGCTGCTTTGCGATAAATATAATAAGAAAAAAGATCCGATACTCAATACTAATCAGTACGGACAATATTCTACGATTCTTTACTATAAAGCTAATGACAGAGGAAAGTATCTGACCGACCAGGAAGATGCTGATGGGCATCCTATAGGTGTTACTGATCCAAATAACAATAAGAAAAACCAAATCTATTATAGAGAAGATAATGAAGCTCTCACAGATGCAACCGGCCGTTTTAAAGATTACAATGGCAATGGGTCTTTCGATGATGCTGATTTCTTCAACTTTGTAGATGATCCTAATGCCAAAATCAGCACATATCATATGCCTCATAACAAAGAGAGCTTTCTGCTAATTACACCCGGCTGGGATCATGTTTACGGCACAGATGACGACATTGTTAACTGGGAACAATAAAAGAATTGCGGAATTCGGATTGTGAATTGCGGATTGATCTCGGGGTACTAAGGGTCGAAGATCTGTCAACTGGCGGAATTGCGGATTGTCGAAGCATAGCGAAGGTTCCGCTGGGATTGGCTGCCAAAGTATAGGCTGTTGAGCAAATCCCACCCTACGGATGGTTGGCGAGGGTAAAGGGTGAAGATATGTGAAATGTGTTTATACCTATACATCGAGGGAGTGATTAGTTATGGATGTCGCTGTTATAGAATTTGACAAAAAAACTCAGGCTATTTTGAGAGTCGAGTTAGCAAAAAGCGAAAAATAAAGATAAACGAATTTGTCAAGCAAGCTCTTTATTGATTATCTCGATCGATATCTCGAAACGGAAGAGATTTTATCTGACCCGAAAATAAGAAGAATGGTGAAACAGGGGAAAAAAGAAGTCAAAAACAACATAAAAGGCATATTAATAGATGAGCTGGAAGATTGAGTTAAAACCGACAGCTGTCAAAAGCTGTCGTTCCTATGGAAAACCATAGACGAAGTAACCGAAATGTGTCTGGAAAATAGCTACTTGCTTAGAATAATGTTAGAGGAAACGGATAAAAATGAATATTGTATCGGCACATATAGTTGATGATATAAACGCTATTGTAGATAAATTTATTCGAGCTGCTGAAAAAATAGTAAAAATTAAGGAAGCGTATATTTTTGGTTCGTGTGTTGTCGGAAAAAATAGATTTGACAGTGATATAGATTTGGCAATTGTGTCAGAGGATTTTACGGGCAATAAATTTATAGATGCACAGAAATTTAATGATATTGTCATTGACACTGATCCACGAATAGAAATTCACACCTATAGGCCGCAGGAGTTTCGCGAAGATATAAGTTTGTTCGTAAAAGAAATTAAGGAAAAGGGCATTAAGGTCAAATAGCAGTTTAGTGATGAATGTATATATAGAATACGATCGTTGGCTTAAGGAGTCGGAGGCAGATTTAAAGTCCGCCGAAAATATGCTAAAGACAAAAGAATATGTTTGGGCATTATTTGTAGGACATATAAGCATAGAGAAATTATTGAAAGCTATATGGATAAAGCAACAAGGAAAATTACCGCCGAAAACCCATAATTTGGCATTTATTGCAAATCAACTTGAGTTAAACATCACAAAAGAAGATATTAAACATTTAGCGGATATTACCAGATTCAATATTCTTGTACGTTATCCGGACAATGAAGAAAAGTTTAGAGAAATATGCAATAAAGAATTTGCATCTCATCAAATATCAATAATAAAAGGTCTTTACGGCAAGCTTAGAATAATGTTAGAGGAAACGGATAAAAATGAAGGCAAATAGATTCGGGACATCAGCGACATTCGGATTTACACTTGTCGAGCTTATGGTAACGATTGCAATAATGATAATAATAGTCGCTGCCCTTTTGAAACTCGTAAGCGGTGTAAGCGAAAAGGCAAAAGTTACCAAAACACAAAGCGAGATAAAATTACTCTCCGACGCAGTCGAAGCCTTCAAACAATCCACAGGCTATTATCCGCTTTCGGTGCCTTATGATGCGTGGACGGGAAATTGGTATAGCTTTGTGCAAACTGTCGATTGGGACGGAAAAGCTGACGGTAATAGTAATAACATAACAATAGCTGACTGGAAAGATTACTTCTACGAAGATCCCGGTAGCGGTCCGGAATATCAATGGACATCTCCGCACTCCGTCAAACCGACCAATATTCATATGTTGACATTTCAGCTGACGCAAGTGCCGGCATCAAATTCCATTGTTGAAAAGCTCAAACAAAATTATAAGGTAACCAAGCAAGAATCGTTTAATAGGAATGGTGGCGAGGAGCATTGGCTTAAAGAAGAGAATCCTTGTCAACTAAAACATCCGTTAGATGGTAATTTGAGAATAGTATATCAGCCACAAGATGGATGGGGGACGCCACTTCGATATTGGTCGGGTAAAATCATGGATTGGGCTAAAGCCCAATCGTGGGATGGTAACGGACCTTCTTCTGGCGTGCCTATTCAAACGTTCATATCTGACAAACTTCAGGAAAATAACTGGGGATTTTTTATCGAGTCAGCTGGTCCCGACGAGTATTTTGGCTGGTGGGGCGATAGTTCCGCTTCTTATACCGAACGACAAACGGAAGATAACATATATTAAGCTAATAGCATTTAGTCCTTAGCTTTTAGCTATTAGGATTAGGATACCTTTAGCAAATTGCTTTGCTCAATCCCAAAGGGGTTTTCCCAAAGGGATTTCGCTACGTTCAACGTTTCACTCAACGCTTCGCCCAATCCGCCGGTTGGCGGATTTCGCTTCGCTCAACATTTTTAATTTTCAGTTGTTTATTTGTAATTTTGAGTTTTCCACCGCGTCCTGCAGGACTCGAACCTGCAACCTTCGGTTCCGTAGACCGATGCTCTAT
>JALTEE010000488.1 GCA_027007865.1 bacterium | reverse complement strand
CGTTACCCAGGAAGTGATTTTGTTCAACGATACAGTCGCATCGAACATTTCTTATGGCGATGAAAATCCCGATATGGAGCGGATTGTTGCATCGGCGAAAGCGGCGAATGCGCTCGATTTTATCGAAAAAATGTCGCAAAAGTTCGATACATTCATCGGCGATAGGGGATTGAAACTTTCTGGTGGAGAACGGCAGCGCATCGCTATTGCACGAGCGATATATCGAAACCCCGAAATACTCGTATTCGATGAAGCCACGAGCGCACTCGATTCACGGGCAGAACGGCTCGTTCAAAATGCAATCGATAATCTCGTCGAAGGGCGAACCGCTCTCGTTATCGCTCACAGATTATCGACGGTGATGCGAGCGCATAAAATAGTCGTAATCGAGCAGAGCGAAAAAATATGCGAAGGAACACACGAGGAATTATTGAAAAATTGCAAAATATATCGTGAACTGTATAAGATGCAGTTCGGAGAATGATTTATGTCGAGTAATTCAGGCACAAATGTTCGCACCGCTGCGATTTTGGCGCTGCATAAAATTATGCGCAAATATTGGAACAGTGCCTTCGCAATAGATAATTTTGCAAAACAATACTCGATTCATTCGCGAGACAGAGCGCTGTTGTCCGAAATCGTCTATGGCGTTCTGAAAAACATCACATATCTCGATTATATTTTGCTAAAACTTCTTCGCAGCGGGAAATTTCCATCTGAAAAGCATGCGATGGCGCTTCGCATTGGAGCGTTTCAAATCGCACTTACGAATGTTCCCGAATATGCCGCTGTGAATTCTACTATCGAAGCACTGAAATCGCTCGATGCACACGCGAAAGAAGTTTCGCTGGCAAATGCTGTCCTGCGCAATTTTGCAAAACGATGGCGCAATGTAAAATTGCCCGAAGAACTACTGAAACGACTTGCTGTAAAATATTCTCATCCCGAATGGCTCGTAAGGAAATGGCTCGAGAGATACGATGCAGAGACGGCGGAAAAAATGCTCGCCGCAAACAATGCCGCTCCGCCGAAATATTTTAGAATCAATGCGCACAAAACATCGCCCGAAACATTTATCGAGCGTCTCGAAAGCGATGGATACAATATCCGCAGAACTGTGTTCGATGAGTATTTCGAACTGCTCGACAAAATTTCCGCTGCGGATTTTGCGCCATTTCAAAATGGTCTCGTATCCGTTCAAGATACTGCGTTTGCGATACCCGTGAAAATCCTATCGCCTCGTGACGATGAGAAAATTTTGGAAATCGGCGCCGCACCCGGCGGCAAAACAACATATATAGCAGAAATTTTGCGCGGCGATGTGAGAAACATTTTTGCAATCGATTCTGTTCATAGCCGAAACAAACTCGTCGTGCAGAATTTTTCCCGTCTCGGAATGGCGATGCCGAACATCATTACAGCGGATGCCGCAGCGAAAACCCCGTTTTTGGAAAAAATATTCGACAAAATACTCATCGATGCGCCGTGCACATCTTGGGGTGTTGTCCGCAGACATCCCGAAATCAAATGGCATCGCAAACGAGGAGACAGCAAAAAATTCGCGAGAATGCAACATAAAATGCTAATCGAAGCGAGTAGATTATTGAAACCCGGTGGATTGCTCGTATTTGCAACTTGCACAACAGAGCCGGAAGAAAATCAGTCCGCAATGCAAACTATGCTTGTCTTGGGGATGAAAATTCAAAAGATAGATAAAATCCCGCAGCGATTTCTCGAAGAAGATGATAAAATAGCGCGAACAGTGCCATATCGGGATAATTTCGACGGCAGTTTTACTATCGCAGCGAAAAAATGAATTCGAAGTTCAAAGTTCCTCACAGCCCATTCTCTATAGAAAAGCGTTGTTGGGGCAGATACAAATACAGCAGGCAATTTTAGTTGTCTATTATTTTTCAATTCTGCTCATACGCTCAATGCAGAAGTGCTATGTTTAATGCTCCGCGCCATTAGACAAAACCACATTAAAAAATTGAGTTTGAATCAATACTCGTTGTATTCAGGCGGCTTAAATCCGATTCTGTCGAATGGGTTCACCACTGAACTTGCTATGTTTTTAAGGTGAGCGCTGACTCTTTTCAGATATCGCGCGGTCAGTGCAGCGAGAACCTCCTGGTTTGGAGCGATATTTTCGACATTATTCGGAGTTCTAATTAATGCCGCAATTATTTCTTCGCAATCTTTTGAATTGACGATGTGTATTGCCATTGCTTTGCGTGCCAATTCAGCGTCGGCATTTGCCAATGAATCGATTGTGAGACGGAACATTTCTAATATATCCTCATATATTTTTCTTAGGCGGTCGAATACGGGTGCTTTTTCAAATGAACTGCCATAAAGTTCCCATAGTTCGAGGAAATTTTTTGAATAGTCGCCGATTCTCTCGATATCGACAGTAATCGTTGTCAGAACGAGTGCCGATGTAGTGTCCTGGTGCGGAGATATCGATAGATGCTCCATAACCTTTTTTCGAATATCGACTTCGTATCGGTTTAATTCCTGGTCCATATCGTAAATTTTTTGAGCATCGACCTGTTCATTGAAGAAGAGTGGAGACACAGCCTTTTTAAAAAGCTCGGACGCATTTTTGAGCATTTTGTGCGCCTCTTTCAGTGCTTGATGAAGAAGGTCTTGACGCTGCCATAGTTCAAACATTTTCTTAAACATTCTATCCTCCCTTGATGATAGCTGCCAGCAGCAGCGGAATTACATAAAATGTAACCACAACATATACGATTGCAATCCATCTTTTTTTAGAAGCGATATTTCCCAGCCATTTTGATAGCCATATCGGGAGTTTTCGCATAAATGGAATGGCATACCACACGATAGCGCCAGATATATTAAACAGCAAATGAACAAATGCAGTTGCCACAGCAGCAGGGTTCTGCGTTACGAGAGATGCCATAATTGCTGTAAATGTTGTTCCTATATTTGCACCGATTGTATATGGGAAAATCTGCTCCACAGTCAATATTCCAGCACCGACAAGAGGAACAATAAGTGATGTAACAATGGAACTGGACTGGACAATCGAAGTAAGCACTAAACCTATGGTAAGGCTTCGCACAGGATTTGAAAATAAATAATTATCTATGAGACGCTCGACTTTCCCGATGACAAGTTTTTTCATAATTGCGACGAGTTGCGAGAGAGCTAGAAAGAGCAAAAATAGCGCTGCGATAAGAGCGATTATAGCGGTTGCCGTGTGTCCGAACGAGAGCGATTTTATTCCATCGATTATGAGATGAACAGCTGGTTTCACAATGATTTTAAGCGGGCTTACGAGTTTTAATCCGCCGACGCCTGAAAATATTTTCTGGAGAAATATTGCCGAATATTCGAGATAATGTGTCGCCATTTCGAGCGGCAGAAAAGTCAGGACAGCAAGGATATTAAAGAAATCGTGGACTGTTGCTCCTGAAAATGCACGACGGAACTCCGTGGGGCGAGTTATATGTCCCATCGAAACCATAGTGTTTGTGACGGTTGTGCCGATATTCGCACCCATAACGATTGGAACTGCACCTCTTATCGTAAGTGTTCCTGCAGCAACCATACTGACAACAATAGATGTAGTGACAGACGAACTCTGCACGATGGTCGTGGCAAGAATCCCCATCAAAAGCCCGAGCAGCGGATTTGCGGTGGTTTGCAGCAATTGATGTGCAAAACCTTTGCCCATCAACTTAAAAGACCCGCCCAAAAGTTCGATACTGATGAGAAAAAGATATACAAATAAAATGAGAAGTATTATTCTGAAAAATGTTTTCGAGCGTCTTTCCTGCTTCGATTGCGCCATCGTTTGCTCCTTTTCACGAGATTAACAAATCGAGCAATAATAAACAGAACAAAGAGAAGAATTTATCAGCATAAAAAAAGGCGCTCCAAAAAGCGCCTCAATCGACATTATCGAGAACTGCAATGCCCGGCAGTTCTTTGCCTTCCATAAATTCAAGCGATGCGCCGCCGCCTGTCGAGATATGTGTCATCTTATCGCTAAAATTGAGCATTTTCGCAGCAGCAGCAGAATCGCCTCCACCAACAACGGTGATATCGCCTCTTGTGGAAACCTCTGCCATACTTTCGAAGATTGCACGAGTGCCTTCCGCAAAACGCTCGACTTCAAAAATTCCCATAGGACCATTTAGAAACACGGATTTCGCTGCGAGTATCTCTTCGTTATATAATTGTATTGTGCCTTGACCGATGTCGATTCCCTTCCAGTTTGCTGGAATCTGGTCGTATTCTACAGTTTTTACTACTGCATCATCGTTTATTTCTTTTGCTACAAGAAAATCTACAGGCAACATCATTTTCCCGCCCATTTCCTCTGATAGCAACCATATTTCCATCGCTGTTTTGATTGCATCATTTTCCACGAGTGAATCACCTGTGTCCAATCCGAGTGCAGCGAGAAAAGTAAATGCCATTCCACCGCCGATAAGAAGTTTATCGACTTTGGGCAGCAAATTTTTTAGAACAGCGATTTTCGTAGATACTTTCGCTCCACCGATAAGCGCGACAAATGGTCGCGGAGGGTCTTCGAGCAATTGCCCGAGAAATTTTATCTCTTTTGCCATAAGATAGCCAGCAGCAGCAGGTTTAAGATACTTTGGCACCCCTACGACGGAAGCGTGCGAACGGTGGCTAACCGCGAAAGCATCATTTATAAAAATATCGCCGTAAGATGAAAGCTCCTTTGCAAACTTCGGGTCATTTTTTTCTTCACCGGAATGATAGCGCAAGTTTTCCAGCAGAACAATTCTGTCCTTTTTAATGTTTTTTAATTTATCTTTAGTTCGTTTACCGATGCAATTTTTGATAAACTTTACAGGTATATCCAAATGTTTTTGCAGCGCTTTTGCCACAGGAGCGAGAGATAGTTCTGGAACGATTCTGCCTTTGGGGCGACCGAGATGAGACATTAGTATTATATAAGCACCGCGGGAAAGCAGGTGTTCGATTGTGGGTAATGTCGAAACGATGCGAGTATCATCCGTTATCTCGCCATCCCGCATAGGAACATTGTAATCGACACGCATTAGAATGCGCTTGCCTTTGCCGTCTATATCGTCAACAGTCATTTTTCGCATAGTTAAAGCCTCCATATACTACTCGAAGCGAAGCGAAGAAAAAAATATGGTAAAAAATTTTTTCTGCAAGTGAAAATTTCTGTTTCCATAAAATCTTTTAGATTGTATAACAA
>JALTEE010000487.1 GCA_027007865.1 bacterium | reverse complement strand
TAGTTTTGTTATTATAGACACTTGAACTAAACTCTGAAGTATCTAATGGAATTGATTATAATGAAAAGAGTTTTTCAAAATATTTTTTCGGCAAATCGCAATGTATCTATTGCAATTGCGATGTTTGCATTTTATGCGTCTGCTATCTTTGGCGTAGATATACCAAGAGCAATAAATTATCAGGGGGAGTTCACATATTCTAGTGGTAGTTCGACTGGCGGATTTTATTTCAAATACGAATTATATCAGACCGAAACTGGTGGTTCGCCTGTTTGGATACAAGAACCTGCGACAGATGCCGATTCTATATGGTGTGAAAATGGGCTATTTTCCGATACACTCGGGAGAAGGATTGATACTGTATTGACAAAATATTCCACACTTTACATTCAAGTTAGCATTAAAGATAATTGGTCAGATTCCTGGACAGTCCTTTCTCCGCGCGAAAAACTTTTGTCTTCACCTTTCGCACTTACCATTGCCGATAGTGCAGTATCGCAGGATAAAATTCTCTGGGATTCTGATGCCTCTGGCGATGCAGACAGTATATCTGCAATAGACATCCCGTATGACAATTCCGCGAGTGGACTCGACGCAAACGATATGCAAAATGCTACCGACGAAGTTGAAGCGAGAGTCGATAACATCGAAGAAAACTATGTCGAGATTTCCCCAGCAGCAGCGCAGACCGATGCTGGCTCGAACCCATCGATATTCATCAATCGAACTGCTGGAACGGGAAGTTTAATGAAATTGCAGGACAGCGGAACGACTCGTTTTTCTATCGGTTTGGACGGTTCACTTCAAAATACAGGCAATTTAGTAGTCGGAACCGGCACAGATGAAGTCGAAATCGATATAAATTCTCCTGCTGCATCGTCTGCGACAGTCTATCTGCAATCTGCCGGCGCAAACCGCTGGCGAATGAAAAGAGCATCGTCTACTGATAACCAGGATTTTTACATTGAAAGATATAATGCCGGCTGGTCTTCTTTACTTGTCGGAGATTACACAACCGGCGATTTGACCATATCGAATAATCTTGTAGTAAGTGGCAGTGGGCAGGTTGCAAACCTTCGACTTGTGCCAACAGGAAGCAGCCCATCCGCAGATGAAGGTAGAATATATTATGATAATGATGCCCACACATTCTATGGACAAACTGACGCAGGATGGGTCGATCTTGCCAGTGGTGGCAGTGGCACTTTTCAGCAGCTCCGTGCCGATGGCAATAGTTGGCTCACAGATAGCGTAATCCTTGTATCAGGTGATGTAAATCTCACACAGGCAGGCGACTCGATTACATTCGATGTGAAATGGGACACATTAGGAGTTTATGCTGACACAACTATTGTCTGGGACACACTGACGAATTATGCTTTATTGGACACGCTCGGAGCATACGCAGACACTACAATCACGAACGCCATCTACGATTCCCTCGGAGCATATTTAGATACTACAAATAAATTTTTTCAGCAATTTCGTGCTGATGGCAATTCGTGGCTTACGGACAGCATAACGCTCGTATCTGGGAGCAACATCACACTTGCGCAATCTGGGGATAGTATAACTATATCTTCAACCCCAGGCGGTGGTGAAAATCTCGAGCAAACACTCGCAATTGGAAATTCTGCAGGTGCTCAAGATATCGATATGAACGACCAAAAAATACTCGATGCGGACACAATCGAAACCAATACAATTCTCGATGGGGAAGATGGTATTTTGGAAGTGGGCGACAGTTTGCAAATCGACAATGGATTAAGAGTGCTCGAACATTCTGCATTCGGTGCAAATGCGTCATATCAAACAAATAATGTATTAAGGGTTCAAGAAAATTATACGAGCGATGGAAATGTCTATGGTATATACGCATCATCTCGGAACACCGCCACGATAACAGCGAACCGAAATATATATGGCATCGAGGGAGTAGCTCGTAGTTCATTAACGGAAAATGGGAATAATGCCAATGCTTATGGTGTCTATGGGGTTGCTTATACGAATGCAAGCTATACATTCCATAACCTTCGAGGCGGACAATTCACTGCATATTCGACAAGCGATACGACATCGGGGCAAGATAATATAATTGGAGTTGGAGCTACAGCGTATTTCAATGATACCACAGGAACAGTTCAGAACTTGCGTGGAGCATTCAATATCGCATACAATCGAGGAAACAATGTGAATAATGCCGTTGGAGCATACAACTATGTCTATTCCCACAATGCCGCTGTTGGAACTATTAACAATGCCTACGGAACATATTCACGCGTTCGAGCAAACGATGACGATTCAACCCTATCGAACATAAATAATGCCTATGGTGTTTATTCTAAAATCGACCAGAAATCAGGTGCGAATCAACCTAATAATGCATATCTTTATTATGGGAACATAAGCACAGGTGCTAACAGATATGGACTTTATCTCACAGGTGAAACGAACAATTATATTTCAGGAAATTTAGGCATAGGGGTAAATCCGCCGACTTCAAAGCTGCAGGTATCTGGCGATTTTCGTGTAGATGGCGATTTTTACAACCAAGAGATAGGATACGACCAATCATATAATTCTTCCGGTACAGCGGGAACAAATCTTCGCACTGTATCCATAACAACACACGGAACAGGTGCGTCGGGAAGTTCTGTTCTAATTTGTGCAGGTGCGAATTATGAGGAAACAGCTACCTTAGGCGGTTGGGTAGAAATCCGCGTTCTGCGGGACGGTACAGAAATCGCATCAACAAAAAAGACAACGAAAAATAACAACAGCTATGATAATATACAATTTACAATAATCGACGAGCCATCTGCGGGGAGTCATGATTACACTCTCGAATACAGAGACGGTAGTGGCAGCAGTAATGTATTAGGAAGTTGGCTTCAAGTTGCCGAGATAAAAAGATAGAAAAACTTATAGATTTGAAAATTAGCCGATTTTTTCTTTTCCGAAAAAATCTCGCAATGCGTCAGGAATTGTGATTGTTCCGTCTTTGTTCTGATAAGTCTCCATCAATGCGATAATCAGTCTTGGCACTGCTGTCCCACTTCCGTTCAATGTGTGCACATAGTGGAGTTTTCCGTCGGCATTGCTGCGGAAACGCGTGTTCATCCGTCGCGCCTGAAAATCTGTTGTGTTCGACACAGACGATACTTCGAGCCATTTTTTTGTGCCGGGCGCCCAAAGTTCGATATCGTAAGTCTTTGCCGATGCAAATGTCAAATCCGCCGTGCAAAGTTCTAATATCCGATAGCGCAAACCGAGCAGTTTCAATATACTTTCCGCATCCGCGAGCAAATCCTCCAATTCCTCATAGGATTTATCGGGATGAACAATTTTGACAAGTTCCACTTTATTGAACTGGTGCAGTCGCATCAATCCTTTCGTATCTTTGCCATAGGAACCCGCTTCTCTGCGGAAGCACGGCGTATAAGCACACATATATATCGGCAGTTTGTCTTCCGAAAGGGTTTCACCGCGGACAAAATTCACCAGCGGCACTTCGCCTGTGGGAATTAAGAAGAAATCGTCCACTTCGATGTGATACATATCGTCTTCGAGTTTGGGTATTTGTCCGGTTCCTATCATCGTTTTGCGGTTTGCAATGAATGGCGGAAAAATTTCGCGGTATTTGCCATTTTCTGTGTGCTGATGCAGCATAAATTGTATCAACGAATGGACGAGTCTCGCTCCATCGCCGACGAAGAGCGGGAAAAATGAGCCCGCGATTTTCGCTCCGCGCTCGAAATCGATGATTTGCAATTTCTCATTCAATTCTATGTGGTCTTTCGGCTCGAAATCGAATTTCTTGCTCTCGCCTTCGATGCGCACAACGACATTGTCCGCTTCGCTTTTGCCGATTGGAACCGATTCGTGCGGAATGTTCGTTATGCGCAGCAGCAAATCGTCGAGTTTCGCTTCCGTCAATCGCAGTTCTTCTTCGACAGATTTCGCCTGCTCTGAAATTCCCTTCGCTTTGGTTTTCAGCGGAGCGATATTGCCTTTTTTGCGAGCGATTTTGCCGATTTCATCGGAAATTTCGTTGAGTTTTTTGCGCAGTTCGTCTCGTTCGGCGACATAGATTTTGCGCAGTTTAGCGAGGTCGATGATTTCATCGACATAGTCGGGTTCGTGCTTATCTGCGCACGCTTTTCTAACTAAATCTCTGTTATTTAATATAAATTTCAAGTCGAGCATTTTTTATCCTTTCGTTTTAGTTTCAGATGCATCATCTATGGTTTTTGCACAGATGGCGGTAGCCGCGGATTGAAATCGACTGTCAAACTTACGCGGTGAACATAATCTATCGACGACATCACGAATGCGTAGTCGAGCGAGAAACGCGATATTTTCAATCCCGCACCGGTTGTGAATTGGTCGCGGTCTAGTCCGATGCGCGGGAAAAAATGTTTCCACAACGACAGTTCGATGCCGAGATGCGTGTCGATGCTTATCGGGTCAATAAAAATCATAGAAGATGATGATGCGCCTTCGAAGCGGATTTCCAAATCGCCTGTGGTGAGCAACGATATTGTGCCTTTTTTATTGAGCGGGATTTTATATGCGGCGCCTGTCCGCAAGGACGGCAGTTTGCTCTCCGAATATCCCGTGCTCCAGTTCAGATGTGTTCCCGTAACATCGAGAACAGAAAGCCCCAGCGTAAGTTTTTCCGATGGGAGAAATCGGATGCCGATATCTGCGCCAAAGCCGTAATTAGTATATCCACCGATATTCTGATGTAGAAGTTTTCCCGAAAGCCCCCACGCTATTTTTCGGCTCACAGGGAATGCCGCGCCGCCAATCAGTGCGTAATCTCCTTCGGAGCGCATATCTATCGCTGTAGCATCGACAGGTTCGCCGGGATCCCAAACTCCGTTGCCTTCGCCTTCATCGCCTGTGCCAGGAATGCCATCCGGTCCATAATCATAAAATCCGTTTTCTCGCGTGAACGGGATTTGGTCTGTCCCCATTCGCATCATCGAAGCGGCGAGATATGTTCCAAAGAGTTTGTCCTTGTATGCCAGCGCATCGAGTTGATACATATTGCTATACATTGCGGAGTGCATCATATATATTTGCGGGATATCGTTCCATGCGACCGATGCGGGATTCCACCAGAATGCAGAAGCGTCGTCGCCTGCGGCGGCGTATGCTCCGCCGATGCCAGCAGCGCGAACACCGATGCCGACTTCCAAAAATTCAGCGACATATTTCCCGCCAAAAACAGGAAATACGAGTATTG
>JALTEE010000486.1 GCA_027007865.1 bacterium | reverse complement strand
GTTGTCAAGGTATCGAAGCTACATTCATTGAAGTCTATCTTATAGCTGTTCCCGCCCTGTGGCAAAGTACTTGCTGTACCATGAATGCTACCGCTTCCCTGGTTTACGCCAAGTGTTGCACATGGCAAATCGCCATTAACCGGAGCAAGAAGACCGTTAACGATAAACTGCGTAACCATTGCCGAAACTGCACTGCTAACAGATTGTGTAATAGCCATTGCCCTATTGGTCGTTTGCACTGTCGGCATGTTTATAAGCAGTTGTTGAACTGAAATCTTATTAACCGGTGCAGGCTGTACATCTGGATCTGGCGTTGGAGTTGGTGCTGGTGTATTTGTAGGTGCCGGTGATGGCGCTACTGTAGGTGCCGCTGTTGGTGCCGGTGTTGGATTGTTGCTTCCGCTGCTGCTACCACAGCCAGTCATTGCCAGTGCTGCAGCTGCTGCCAATGAAACGGTGATTAATGTTGTTTTTTTCATGTTTTCTCCCTATGTTATTATATGCATATAATAAATAATCTTTTAGTACTCCCAGTTTGTTTATACCCGTATGTATAAACACTGTGCTCAGTACACCTTTACGGTGATATTATATAGATATGATTCTTAAAATGTACTGAAGATACACGCTGTTTTGCTGAAAAACGGCGTGTGTCAGATATTTTTTGATTTTAGAAAAGTCTGAGGGGAAGTATCCAGTTCGGTTTTGCCTCAATGATATTGGGCAGTTGAATAAGTGCCGATGAGAGGTCTATATCGTTTTTCTCTGACCGGTTTCTATAAAGAACTGTATCGGGTTTAACCTGTTTAACATATTGGAGTTTATATTTCTGTTCCAGTTCCTTCATAGCTTGTTGTGAGATGGGCGTAAATGTCACAAGAACCTCTCCCGTGCTTATATAACGGTGAGAAGCATCTTCTATACCGTATTTGTAGTAGACATTTCCCTGAGAGTCACTGCTGTGGTTAGTGTTCATCTGGGTAAGGCTGTTTCTTAGAAAGTAAAGTTTATAGGAGGGGTGAATTTCTACTTTTTTTACAGACTTGACCTTAGAGTGCCTGTTGTTCCTGTATGTAACGGCATACTGATCCAGGTGAAGTACATAAGGTGTAGATGCCCCTCCGGTTTGATTGACAAGTTCATATGTTTTCGTTGTGTCTGCGCTGCTTGCAGTTAGTAATGAAAGTAGTAGAAAAATAATTCTCATTGTATTGGTCATGATAATTCCTTATTATTGTTTTAATGTCCGTAAACTTTAAGTTTCCATTTTCTTAAAGTATATTCAGAATCACCATCGGCATCTTTTACGCTGAGTTTCCATTTTCCGTATGCTTTTTCATCAAGGTGCCTCACTGTGCCAAAACGCCAGTTACTGTATCGTCCGTATGTCCTGACACCACTCCATGCAAGAATACTTTCGGTACCGGCAGGTGAGATAAGTTTGATCTCCAGATCTCCTATCTGACCGTAGATCTTGTTGTCGATAGTAATCCAAATATCGACGTGTTCTATGATAATATCACGGTTAATTGTTGTTGTGCTGACAAGAGCTGTTCTTCCATCATTGGGGATACTTCTATTGACATCGACAGATGATTCGACCCTGATTTCTTCTTTCAGCCCTTCAAATGTTTTGCTCATTGTGACGGCCTTGAACGCATCTACCATGCCAAAGCCATAATTGTAATTGATGTGAAAACCGGCTGCATTGACAGTCCACATTTCATTTTCAGGATCATTTTTTCTGGCAGTTGCTGCCAAAATATATCGTACATCACGCCAACTTAAATTAGGATTGGCATCCAGCATGAGTGCGACGACACCTGTAACTGTCGGACAGGCGGCAGAGGTGCCATTCATCAGGTTGGTATAGTCCCCATTTTCATTTCCGGGAACATTATAATGGGTCTCATTTGTGTCCCAGCCTTTATCGAGTCCTGTCAGGTCGGTTGAAACGATAGCAGGAAAAGTTTTTCCATATTCACCACCGGCTCCTGCAACAAGTACAGTTGATCCATAGTTTGAATAGGAAGCATATTTGCCATTTGCATCGACAGCTGAAACGGCAATGGCATAACGGTTATTGGTGAGATCGGACATATTTGTGTTGCTATTATTGATTCCGTTTCTGGAGTTTCCAGCGGCAAAAAGATAAATAGTTCCTTTCCCCCCTCTTCCTTTTTTGCAGCCCAGTTCCATCGTGTTAACCAATGTCTGAAATTCATTGAGTCCATTGCCTCCTGCTCCCCAGCTATTGTTAGATATGGCTATTCCTTCTCGGGAAAGTGCATCTATGAGGTTTGCTTCTGTGGGGGCAGAAAGGACATTTAGGCCTACAATTCTGGCATTGGGTGCTACACCGCGTATGCCGAGACCATTCCAGCCTTTTGCTGCAACAATCCCTGCTACACAGGTTCCATGTGAATTACGGCTGTTAAGAGGAGAGGGATCATTAGATCCGTCGGCATAGCGATAACTCTTGGAGATATCTATATTCTCCTCGAGGTCCGGATGTTTCGCTTCCACTCCTATATCCAATATACCGACAGCATTTAAGTGACTACCTTTGAACTCCGGCCAAACATCCACAACATGAATATCTTCACCCGACATACCTCCATTTTCTGCGCCTGAAGTCTGACCGGTATTTTCCAGATACCATTGTGTTTGAAAGAGAGGGTCCGCTTTGGGAAGCGGGGTTGGGGTTGCAGACGGTGAAATGGTCGGCTGCAGAGGTGTTTTGCTGCCTGAACCGCTCCCGCAACCCGCAACCATAAGGACGGCAGATGACACAAGTGCAGTATAGATATATTTGTTGAAAAATACCATATTTGTCTTCCTTTTTAAAAGTTAGTATAGCGTAAAGAAATTAATTTAAAATACAGCCGTTTATCGATTTATCAATAGCTGTATCTATTCGAAATACTTTCCATTATGCTACTGGTTTTCTTATAGGAGTATTTCATTCTTGCTGCATAAGAGTCATTGGTTAAAAACATTGTTTCGAGCAGTTCCAATGCCTTGCCTTCTTCTCCCAAAGCAACTTTGGCAGCATTTAAAACAAGACGCCCTTCTTCTTTTATTTCCTCATCTTCAAAGCCTTTAAGGGAAGAACGCTTTACTTGTTCGACATTTTGTGCCAAGGCTCTTTTGGTTAATGTTGTATCAACCAGCACCCCTTTGAAAAGCAGGAGCAGTGACCTAAGCAAGCGTGCACTGCCACAGGCATCAAACCCTCCAAACTCAATAACATCAACACCTTTTCTTTTTTGTAGTCTTGCCAGACCACGGGTTCCCGCTCGAAAAAAAATGCGATAAGACAATCCTTCAAAAACGTCCCCATTATAAAATGGAGATGAAAAACTAAAAGGGATCATATATGGAACATAGTAATTGAGCTTATGAACAAGATCTTCCAATTCTTCTTTGGATAAGTGGTCCATGGATATATTGACTTGAAGACCATGCACTAACATGGAATCTAGTGCTATAGTTAGCCACTCTTTTGTACGTAAAGTAAGTTCTTTTTGATTTAACGGCCGATGCAATAGCACTGATGTCTTATAGGGATTCACCCCGGTTAGAAGAGGATACAGCCCAAAGGATGTCGCAATGTTCGTCAGCCGAGTATATGATTCTGTAAATTCTTTTACTACTGTATCTACCGTCGCATGAGGCAACGTTCTGATTTCAATACCTTTGGGGAGGGTTTCAATGAGTTGGCCACTGAGATCATACCGTTCAAACCCCTCTACATAGCATCGTTTAGGCCTTTTTTCCAATGATTTGCATTCAAAATACCTTTCATCTCCTTTATGAAATGGGAAAGCATTTACAATTTGTTGAAAAGTGTCAAACTCTGTATTTTCAAAATCTAGATAGTCTTCATTTTGATTTTTAAATACAAATTCATGTTCAATGCCGATTTGGATCATTAATTATTTCTTTTGGATATCAGCATCTTCATCAATGCTTGTCGTGCCATTTCTGCAAGGTCTTTAAAGACACTCTCCTCCAACTCAATAAAAACATTCATAGTAGCATTCACTTCAAAAATCAATAAATTCATTTTATCATCAATATGACAATCAATACCAAAATAATCCAAACCTAAGCGCTGATGAATCTCAGTGACTGTTGGTTGAATCAATGGTTTAATCTCTTTTGTGAAACGATCGGCAACAGACATTTTATAGGGTTTGCTTTTTTCTTTGCCAAACTGACTTCTGGAATGCATCATCCAGCTATCTCCGAAAAGTGCATGACGCAAAAAGACTTCACCGTCAACAACAATGAGCCGGTACTTGACATAGGTACTGTCATTATCTGCATATTCGACAAATTGTGTCAAGTAGTAGTCTCGTCCGTCAAGGGGGAAGGCATAGAACGGTTCACTTTTATCAGTGATCAGTAGTGTGCTGATGCCGTTATGGTCACCTGCTTTGCGAAATATGACTGGGAAATCAAAGCCTTCATTGTTAATGGTGTCATAAACATCTGATGCTGATTTAGGCTGAAGTTTCACTGTTTTGGGTACATGAAGTCCGTCAACCTCATGAAGCAGATTATATATATTGTCTCTTGTGGTTTTGGCAATACTTGAAGGGGCATTGAAAAAAGGAACTTTATCCGCGAAAGCCTTATATAGAGCTTCTGTCTTTAAAAGTGTGATTTTATGGGTATCAGGATCTGAAATTTCATTGAAAACTGCATGTATATCAGTTATAGCGTCTATTTTTTGTTTAGGATCTATGTCAAAAGTGATGATCCATGGAGAAATTAAATTGTGATCAACAAAATTAGAAATATTGGCGCTTCCTGTTATTTGATAGAGCATACCAACTTTTGGAGGCAATGAGGTCACAGTAATCTTTCTGTCATCAGGAATGCCTCTAATAAACAAAATGTTTCTTTTCATCGTAGAATTCCTCGTATTACTTTTTTCATTTCAGTTTCTTTGCATTAATTTTTTTTGATTTATCTTTCTTCTGTGATATTATTTGCCCTTGTCAAATAAAATGACAAAAGAAGACAGGTTAATCTTCGGTGATATTATAGCCAGGTTCATTTTTTTTTACAAGTACCTCGTTTACCCAAATCCCGAAATCTTCAAATTTTGAAAAATATGCATCAATGAAGAATGCGAAAATGATGCATGTGTCCCTACGTCAGAGATGATGTCTGGTAGAGTTTGATAAGATTCATGTAGAACTGCTCTTCGCTCTGCTGTTCGAGGAGACCTGAACCCGGCATCAGCGAGTAGTAGAGTTCCTGAAGATT
>JALTEE010000485.1 GCA_027007865.1 bacterium | reverse complement strand
GCATTATATAGTGAAAATCACAGTCTAAAAATTACGGATGCTCAATGGGAAAAAATACATAATTTTCGTATGCACAGGAAATTCCTGCCGCAGTCCGATGGCGGAAGGAATTGCGAGAGAAGTATTCGAAAGATACAATTTGCCAATCGAGGTGAATTCATTCGGAACGCTCGACCTCGGCGGAACTCCGCCATCTGAACTCGTGCAAAAAGTGTGTGCGAGAAATGGAATCGATATTTCCGCACACAGGGCGCAAATACTGGACAGAAAATCCGCAGAAAAAGCGGATGTGATTCTCACGATGGAAAATGCGCATATATTTTGGATAGCAGAAAACATCGGCGCCGATATTGCACAGAAAGCGAGACTTCTTACAAATTATGGTATAGAAAACCAAACTGGTGAAAAAAGCATCGAAATCCCCGACCCACTCGGAACAGCGATAGATTTCCACAAAATCGTGTTCGATATGCTCGAGAGCGAAATCGAGCGAATCGCGAGATGGGAGAAAAGATTTATGGTCGATAACGAATAGTTCAGCGCATTTCCATCCCAGCCGTAAGGCTCTCGCTAATTTGAGCGACAGCAAGGAGCGAGCCTGCGAGCACCGAAGATTGAAGGTCAAGCGGAACGCTTGGTTCACCATCTCACCATAGCGCTTCCCCATGTGAAACCTGCGCCGAATGCGACCAGAAGAACATTGTCGCCACTTTTTATTCTGCCGTCTCGAACTGCTTCGTCGAGCGCAATCGGTATCGACGACGCAGATGTGTTCCCATATTTATCGATTGTAACGACAACTTGCTCCATCGGCAATTTTAATCGTCTCGACAGAAAATCTATGATTCTCATATTTGCTTGATGCGGAACGAGCCAGTTTAATTCTTCCATCGGGACACCTGAAAGTTCCAATCCTTTGAGCGCCGCCTCTTCCATCGAACGAACAGCGTGTTTGAAAACTTCGTTTCCGTTCATATATATCGTGTGGAGATTTTTATCGACGCTTTCGTGAGATGCTGGCATCGCTGAACCGCCTGCCTGTTGGATGAGTAAATCCCCCAGCGAACCGTCGGCGGCGGCATAAGTCGCGAGAATGCCGCTTTCTTCATTGTCTTCGGCGGGACCGAGAACCACGGCGCCTGCACCATCGCCGAAGAGAACACAGGTGCTTCTATCCGTCCAGTTCGTTATTTTTGTGAGTTCCTCGACAGCGATAACGAGTATATGTTTTGCCATTCCACTGCGAATAAAAGCATCCGCTTGACGAAGTCCATAGATGAATCCCGTGCATCCTGCGCTCTGGTCGTAAGCCATTACTTTTCTCGCACCGAGTTTATGCTGAAGAATGCACGCTGTCGATGGAAAAACATAATCAGGCGTTACCGTTCCTACAATTATCATATCGAGTTGTTCGGGAGTGATTTTTGCCATATCAAGTGCATCGCGAGCTGCTTTAATCGCGAGCTCAGAAGACGGTGTATTTTCATCGGATATCCTGCGCTCTACTATGCCCGTTCTTGTTCTTATCCATTCATCGGATGTATCGACGATTTTTTCAAGGTCGAAATTAGTGAGCACCTTTTCAGGAACGAACGAGCCCGTCCCCAATATTTTTGTTCTCATTGCTTAACTCCTTGAGTTTTTCTGTTGCTTTTAACATAGCTTCTTGCAATTTCGCCAGAGCCATCTGCTGAGCCAGTAAAATAGCATTTGCTATCGCTTTTGCAGAACTTGTTCCGTGTCCGATAACAACATTTCCCTTTATGCCCAGCAAAGGCGCTCCGCCATATTCGGCATAATTAAAATCCTTTATCGTTCGCTTCAAAGATGGATACAGCAAAAGACCACCCAGAAGCGAAAGCAAAGAAATTCTTCTTCCTTTCTTAAACAACATTTTAACCAATGAAAATATGCTTTCTGTGTATTTGAGCAATATATTTCCCACAAAACCGTCGCAAACGATGACATCAGCCCTGCCTGACAAAATATCTCTTCCTTCGATATTTCCGATGAAATTAAGCCCCAACATCTGCGCATTTTTACTTATAAGTCTGTGTGCTTCTTTGACTGCCGCGTTCCCCTTGGTGGATTCTTCGCCAATCGACAGAAGGGCAACTCTCGGATTTTCACGCTCCATAATATGTTCTGCATAGGTCGCTCCCATAACAGCGAATTGCAGCAGATGACACGGTCTAGAATCCACATTTGCACCCATATCGAGCACTGCAGTCGGTTTCCCTGTCATCGCAGGAAACACTCCGAGAATCGGTGTTCTTTCTACATCGGCTAATCTTCCGAGACGCATAAAAGCAGCAGTAGCGATTGCACCCGTGTTTCCAACGCTCACAAAAGAATCCGCTTTGCCGTTGCGAACAAGTTCTATCCCACGGGAAATCGAATTGTTCTTATCTCGCGCCGCTGATATAGGATTATCGTGCATCAAAACGATATTTTCAGCATTGCAGATACTCAATTCATCAAAATCATAACGCTTTTTTTTAAGATAATCGTCGATTTCGCTTTGCCGTCCAACAAGTATAACTTCGAGGCGTCGAGATTTAGAAATCGCATCCACAGCAGCATCGATATTCACAGCCATACCCATATCTCCGCCAGCGGCATCGAGTGCCACCCGAACGGGTTCGCTGCGCTCTTCGAGTTCCTTTTTCCATTTTGCTGCCCAGCGGGATGTGTAATATTTTATTCTGCCCGTATTATTTCTCCTTCTTTTTCTTTGTCTTAAGCGAAATTACAGGTAGTCCGTCGTAGTATCCGCAACTTGGGCAAACTCTATGCGGAAGCATAGGTTCGCCGCAGTTAGGACATTCTATTGTCTGCACGGGTTCGAGTTTGTAATGTGTGCGCCTTTTGCGTGTTCGCTGGTTCGAGTGCCTTCGTTTCGGCAGTGCCATAATATCCTCCAATGATTGTTAAATTGTTATCGGAAAATTATAAATAATTTAATTGGACAATTAGATATATTTATTGTAAAAGGGCAAGCAAAAAATAGGCATTGTCTCTATAGAAAAAAATTTTATTGGGGTTCGCTTTTGGGTTCGCTCCTGATTTTATCAAAAAATGCTTTCATAATTTTTTCCACTTTATCAGCCATCACACCACCTTTTACGAGCGGATGCTGACGAAACGCCGTTTCGTTTTGAAACTGCCATATCGTTCCCAGTGCGCCGTATTGCTTGTTTGCTGCACCGAAGACGATTTTTTCAATTCCCGCAAAAATCAATGCCGCGGCACACATCGGGCAAGGTTCCACCGTGATATATGCTGTCGCTCCTGAAAGACGCCAATTACCGACTTTTCGCTCCGCATCGCGAATTGCGAGTATTTCTGCGTGTGCGGAAACATCGCAAAGTTGTTCGACACGATTGTGTCCGCAGCCGATAATTTCCCCATCGAGAACGATTACGCATCCAATCGGAATTTCGCCTTCCGAAAAGGCTATGCGTCCCTCTTCGATAGCAGCGTCCAAGAATTTCTCATCATTGGATTTCATTACTAAAAACATAGCAAACTTTTTCATTTGCAAAAAGTTAAATTTTGAATAAATTTAAAAAGTGTGTAAAAAATCATTCGAGGAGGTCGAGATGCGTAGTTCTATTTTAGCGGTGTTTTTACTCTGTGCGATTTTGCTCGCACAAGGCGTGCAACCGATAAACCCATTTTCTTCCGTTTTTGTCCCGCAGGGAAAAGAAAATATTCAAAATGGCGCATGGGCAATGTATAAAATGACTTCGAATGACGAAGGTGAAACGGGCAAAATGAAATTTTCCATCGTCGGTGAAGACGAATGTAACGGAGAGAAATGCCATTGGTTCGAAATCGAAATTTGGCAGGGCGAAGACCATTCGATTATGAAATTTTTGTCCAAAGGCGACTTCACAGAAGGCAAAAAGGACTATTCTTCGATAATTGTTAAAAGTAACGACCAGCCTGCGTATGAAATAGAGTTGAATGCTATGCCGCAAAATATGGCTTATTCCCAGCACAATGCGCAAATGGCAGCGGAAGAAAATGTCCAGCAAAATAAGAAGAAAACAGATAAATACAGCAGTGAAAACGATGAATATAATATGACCCAGAGTAAAGAAACGATTACCGTTCCCGCTGGAAAGTTCGATTGCATAAAATATACGACAATCGACAAGAAAACAAACGAGAAGACTGATGTCTGGGTTTCAAAAAAAGTCGCCCTGCTCGGCATCGTGAAAATGGAAAGCAACGACGGAGAATTTACGCTTTTAGATTATGGCACGAAAGGCGCAAAAACAGCGATTACAGAGAAACCTAAAAAATTCTCGTGGCAAGATATGATGAAGCAGCAGATGAAAGAAAATGCCGATGAAGAAAAAGACGATGCTACTCAGGGCGGATTGAAGTCGATTTTCGGGAAATAACAGATAGTCTGGAGAAAATATGCTATATTCGATGACGGGTTATGGTCAAGGAACAAGCACAAGTGACGATGTTACTGTTTTTGTCGAGGCGAAATCGGTGAATTCACGCTTCTTCGAGGCATCGTTGAAAATGCCGTCTATTATATCGGGAACAGATGCGCAGTTTTTGAAAATCATAAAAAATTATATCACCCGCGGAAAAATCTATTTATCTGTGCATCTCGCTAAATACACGGGGGAATCGCTTTGGAAATTTTCTATCGATGACCAATTGCTCGATGCCTATACATCACTGCTCGAACATATCGACAGTCGACTCTCTGCAAAACGCACATCTGTGGGCCTCGATAGATTTTTGACGATGAGCGAACTTATCGTGAAAATACCCGAACCGAATGCGCAGAAAAAGATTTTGCAAACTGCGCTCGCCGCAACTGCCGAAGCGATGAAGGTTTTGCGAAAATCGCGCAGAGACGAAGGAAAAGCGCTGCAGCACGACATACAAAAGAGACTTTCGAATGTTAAGAACATTGTGAAGAGAATAAAAAAACTACACGATAACTATTCGCCCAACAGATTTAAAAAACTGCGCGAAACAGCGGAGCATTTGTCGGAAGATATCGAAATCGACCCGATAAGATTGGCGCAGGAAGTAGCGTATATCGCTGCAAAAGGCGATTGCACCGAAGAAATCATTCGACTCGAAACACATATAACAAGAATGGAAAAGGCGATAAAAAGTAAAAAAACTGTGGGAAGTTTGCTCAATTTCACATTGCAGGAATGTCACCGTGAAACAAACACGATAGCGTCGAAAACGGATATTCCCGAAGTATCGTCCCTCGTAATCGATTTGAAAGAAGAATTGGAACGCATAAAAGAACAGGTGCAAAATATCGAGTAAATATTAA
>JALTEE010000484.1 GCA_027007865.1 bacterium | reverse complement strand
ATATGCTACTGCCTATGAATTAGAGGCGCGTTTTGCCCCGCCGGACAGCGGTTATCCCTCGACGCCCGTAGTCGGCGATATCGACCACGACGGTATGCCCGAAATAGTTTTTGGCACAACTCCCGGGTCGCCGATGTCGCCAACAGGGCATCTATATATTATTACGAAAAATTCATCGAATGTCACTGCTATGAAGAGGGAGATAAATCTTGATGGCGCTGTCTATTCTCCCGCCATTGGCGACTTAGATGGCGATGGCACGGTTGAAATTGTGGTTTATGTTTGGGATGGAACGGGGAAAGTGGTCGCAGTTCATCCTGACGGTAGCATTTTTTGGAGCACGATTATCCATTTGGCTTACGGTTATGATTGTTGGAACAATCATGCCCCATCTCTCGGTGATGTTAATGGTGATGGAGTGGCGGATGTTGCCCTGATAGCAGGTGCTCGCTATGACACATATACCATAGTTGTTCTCTCCGGGGTCGATGGCTCGGAATTGTGGAGAGATGATATAGGTATATCGAGGGCATTCGAAATGACAGTTATTATGGATTTGGATGGGGATGGGCACAACGAAGTAATCGGGTCGATTAGCAGCAATTACACTTATCCCAGCAGAATAAAGGTTTATAGTGGAGATGGAACGGTTCTATGGAGTGCCGATAGCGTCGGAGACTTTGGAATTGCCGATTTTAACGATGATGGTTATCCTGAAATAATAGGTGCGAGGCGGAATAATGTCGCTCTTTACACCTACGATGGAACATTGATTTCTACTTGTCCTGCATCCGGGGTGGAGGATGGATTTGCTGGGTTCACCATTGCAGATTTCGATGGAGATGGGCTGCCCGAAGCGGCAGTTGGAACGCATGACTCCCATGTTCTCGCGTTCGATTATGATATATCGACTTTCACATTATCGTTGATGTGGGACAGTGGCGACCTTGGAGTAGGAGAATGGGATAATCCCGATTTGACATCGGCAGATTTTGATTGTGATGGAATTCCGGATATTATCAGCATCTCCGATGACAAAGCACTTGTGATACTGGATGGGGAAACTGGCGCGACTTTGGAATCTTGGATGGTTAGCATCGATGAAAATGAACACTCACCTGCTCTTGCCGATGTCGATGGCGATAGTTATGGTGAAGTGATAATTCCCAGTGGAGGTGGATATACAAGTGGTGGAGCCGACTATTACCGCAATGTGTTAATCTTTGGCAACGACGGCGAATGGGGTTATATGAGAACATTTTGGAACCAACTATCTTTTTGGCAAAGTAACTTAGATACCGAATTAACGGTGATAGGTGGGGACTATATCCCTTACCATACACTATCTACAAATATATGGCGCTCACTATATTGCTATTCTGAATGCATCGCTTCCATCGATTCTGTTTGGTTTTCTGAGGAAACCGAGTGCAATAATAACAACATCGTGGAGATTTGCTATATTCTATCCAGCACCTGCCCTGAAAATTTGTATAATGTATCTGTTCGCATGAGCGCCGATAGTGGCATTTCTTGGGATGTTCCTCTTAACACGCTCTTCGATGACGACGGAGATATCGGAGCAAATGTCGCAACGGGAACGCACTGTTTCCAATGGCTTATGAATGCCGATTTTCCCGGATACGAGGGATACGATTGGTTGCTGGAAGTGAGCGCAAATCGTATTCTGCTGTCCGATTCGTTTTATTCGCTCGACACGACAACCTATGCAATCAATGGCAACGATGGCTATGTCGCCGCCGATAGCGAATATTTCGTCCTCACGAGAAACAACACCTGGCGCAATGGGAGATTGATGACCGTCGATTCGTTCTATTGTGACACCTTGACAATCGAGTTCGATTTCAAATTTGTTCCGGGCTGGTGCGATGCGCCATCGGATTCGCTCGGTGCGGATGGAATGGCGCTCATCTTTTCGCCGATGTTAAATCCGCCACTTTCGCTCGGTGGAAGCATCGGTATCATTGGCTGCGCAGGATGGGGCGTCGAATTCGATACATACAACAATTTCTGCGGAGACCCGGCATCGGATATCAGCGGAAATCACACCGCTATCAGCATCGATTCCGTATCGTGCGTTTTCGTCGGTCTCGACGATGTGCCGTTCTCCCTTAAACAGGCGGACATCCCATTCGATATGATAGATGGCAACTGGCATCACGCAGCGATTTCGCTCGAATATCCAACCTGCCGTGTCAACCTCGACGGCACAACATATATCGATTCGGTATTTTTTACTCTTCCCGCTCCGTTCTATGCGCATATCGGATTATCTGCATCGACGGGGGATTGCTACAGCGAGCATATTGTGGACAATTTATTGATATATTCTCGCAGCGAAGACACAATCATAGTCGCAGATACAGCGGCGGCTCCGCTCGATTCGAGAAGTCCGCTTGTGAATATATTTTGTCCTGAAAGCACGGGAATTTTTATCGGCGATACAATTGATATATCGTGGTTCGTGGACGACCTCTTTTGGCGAAACGATATTGTTGGAACACTCTATATAGATTACGCGGGAGTGAGCGATACTATTATCACCGGTGATACGAGTTATTCTCTGCTTGTTCCCGATGTGTGCGACAGCATCAGAATACGGGTCGCTGTCCGCGATTCGTTCTGTAATTGGGGACATGATACTTGTGCATTCAAAATTTGCCCGCCGATAGATGTCTGGCTCGAATGCGGTCCCTGCGGCGATTTCTCGAGTTGCTCGAATCAGCAGATTATTTTCTTCATCGAAGATACGCTGTGTCTGAACATTGTGGATATTACCGACATTTTTCTGCGAGCGGAAATCTTTCATCCCGCCGGCGGCAGCGATATTTACAATTTCACGATAGACTCATCCGAAATAACCATCGATACCATTGCAGATACTACAAGAATGATACTCGATGGAATTCCGTATTCGTCCGATGACAGCGTAGCGATATATCTCGATTCGCTGTATTATGGAGTGGGATGCTTTTTAAGTTTTTGGTGAATAGACAATTTTTATGATTTTTCCCCCGAATTTTAAAAAACTTCTGCACAAGTTCTGTGCATTTTCTCTTCGATTATAATCTTTTTCGACGACTAATATTCATAACACTCTATTGGGCAATAACTTATACTTTTGGCACATTCATTGCTATTTCATTGACGGAAAATTAAAATGGAGGACAAAATGAAACGGGCAATTTTAATATCGCTACTCGCATTCGCAATGTTTGTCGTCGGATGCGATAATCCTAACTGGCACTGTTGCCACGAGGATGATTATTACTACGAAGAAGATTACACGCCGCCGCCTGTGCCGAACGGAGTCTACTCCGTTACGGGAGATGAAAGTGTTAGACTTTATTGGAATCCTGTCTGCGCGTATGATTTCGCAGGATACCGTGTGTGGCGCGGATATTCCGAGACCGGATATTATTATCTTATCGGAGAAACGCCATCGGCATATTTCGTCGATTGGGATGTTTCAAATGGGAATACATACTATTACGCTGTGTCAGCTTACGATACTTGGGGGAATGAGAGCGCACTTTCAGACGAACTCGTTTTCGACACTCCTCGTCCAGAAGGTTATGGCGAAAGAGTCTATACTGTCGAAGGGTATCCGAACGATGCGGGATACGATTTCTCGTGCTATTGTGTCGTTCCATACGACGATGAATACGCCGATGTCTTTTTCGGATATGATGATTCTTCGGATACTTACTATATGCAGTCGACCGGCACCGACACGGATTTGTTAATTTATGGTCCCACGACAGATTTGACAGATGTGGATTGGGCTCCCGAAACCGGATGGCTTTCCGGCGGCTCTGTGGATTTATACGAAGGATACTCGTATCTTGTCTGGACTTGGGACAATCATTTTGCGCAAGTTCGTATCACTTGCCTCTGTGGGGATTACATCAAATTTGACTGGTCATATCAAACAGATGAGGGCAATCCGGAACTGCGGGTTGGCAAAGACAGCAATCACTACAAGGTCGATAGTAAGGATAGCAAAAAGAAAGAACATACAATAGAGATAACACATAATGTAAAATCATAAGTAAATTATATAATATAGTGAATATCACATAGATAAACAAAGGAGGTGCATTATGGCACGGATTATTTTTGCAATAGGAATCATCGCAGCGCTGGGAATGTTGTTCGTTCCCACACCTGCACAGGCGCAGTGCTGCGGAACTTACGGCGTTGTTTGGGTGAGCGACGACTACGACCCATATTTCTGGGACTTTGACGATTACTGCTGGGAATACGATTGGTGGGATGTCCCATTCTGGTATTGGAGACCCTGCTGGACAGAAGTTATTCACATATATTACAGTCCTTGCGGCTGGTATCGATATGTGTATTACGATTATCCCTGCTATGATTGCCACAGAGTTTATGTGAACAGAAGGTGGGTCTATCGCAGAACGGTGAGGCTTGAACACAGATATTCATACAACGATATGGCGCGAGATTTCGTCAGGAGAAGAGGATTGGAACGACCGACACTTTACAGAAGAACAGCGGCTCATTCTCCGGCGGCAAATAGGATGTCATCCTCACGATACAAAAACAGCAGTTCATCGCTATCGAGAAGCGGCGGAACATATTACAGAACATCTGCATCGTCATCGCGCAGCAGCGACCAGAGAACAAAAGTTTCGTCGGCGACACCGACGAACGCAGCAGAAAAATCTTCATCGAACGAATACAGAACTGTTGAAGAGTCCACGAGTAAATCTGCCAGCAAATATTCGAGCGAAACCGAAAATAAAACAGCGAGCAAATATTCCACTGAATCGTCCGACAGAGACAGGAGCAAGTATTCGGAACAAAATTCATCCCGCCGGAGCAGGATGAGTTCTGCGAGAAATAGCAATTCATATCGTTCGAGGAGTAGCAGTCGAAGCAGCAGCAGAGGTGGTTCATCGCATAGGTCTCATTCACACAGAAGGAGCAGATAAATATTACGGGAGGATTTCTCACGAGCGGGAAATCCGCCCCGAAAAATGTGAAAATTTTTTAAAAAGATTGCCAAATTTGAAAAAGTTTTTTATTTTATCAACGGATTAAAAGGAAGTGATTATTATGACAGGAAAAATTAAAATATTCATAATCGTCGTTATGTCGTTGGTTCTTGCCATTGCTAATGCACAGACGAAAACCGCTGCGCAAGACACATCGAAAAAAACGAAAGATAATACTACACAGCAAGTAGAGCAAAAGAGCAATGACGATGAAAGCGAAGGCTTAATCGATGGATTCTTGCAATCGCTTCTCGGCAAATATAGAAATAGCGATTCCGATACTGTGAAAAAATACGACTATTTTA
>JALTEE010000483.1 GCA_027007865.1 bacterium | reverse complement strand
AAATATTATTGAGCACTTAAGAAATAAAAACCTTTTACAAAAAATCAACAAAATAATTACCATTGAAACATCGGGTATTGTTTTAGGAACGCTCATGGCAGATAAGATGAAAGTTCCGCTTGTATACGCAAGAAAAAAGGTCCCAATTACTCTAATTGAACCTCTCTATTCGAGAAAAATCGTTTCACCCACAAAAAAAAATGATGTTGAGATTGTTATCTCTTCAAAATATCTTAATGAAAACGATTCGGTTTATGTAGTGGATGATTTTCTTGCAACCGGCGTTACATCTGTTGCAATATTAGAAATAATTAAAAATGCTAATGCGAAAACAATTGGTTTTGCTTCTATTATTGAAAATTCATTTTTACATGGGAGAGAAATTCTACAAGAAAAATTTCCCACAATTGATATCTATGCTTGTGTAAGAATTAAAAAAATGAAAGATACGGGAGAGATTATTTTTTATGAATAAAAAATTAAGATTAGTACTCATAGGATTATTTCTATCCGTATCGTTTTCGGCGTATTTTTTCTCTGGTTGCGCCGGGAAAAAAGCGATAGGAGAATTGCCAAAAATTTCATCGGGAGAGTTGCTCGATTCACTTATCGCGCAGGATACTCTCCTAAAAACATTTCATATTCGTGGGAAAGGGAAGTTTTTAGCAGGCGACAAAGAAAATAATTTTGCGATGTCTCTCATTGCCAGACGCGCGAATAAACTTCATTTGCGTGTTGTGGGCCCACTCGGAATCAGTGTCGCTGTGCTTTGGTTATGTGGACAAGATTCGCTTTGTATATTTATTCCTTCCAAAGCGACGGTTCTCGTCGAACCGCTCGGTGAGGAAATCCCCGATGTAATACTTCCGCCGTCGGCGCCGGTGATGCTCGATATGTTCTGTGGAATGGCGCCGATATATCGTTTTTCAGATTCGTTGCAAAACTTCGAACGAACGAGCGATGGATATTATCTTACATTTAAAAAGAATGGCGAAGTTCTCATCGCTCTGGCAAAACCGAATCCTTGGCATGTCGAAGAGTTTCAATGGGTTAGAACTGCGAACACAAACGAACAGGTCGATGTAAAATTCAGCAAAGGCAAAATTCGTGATGGCATCTGGCGACCGCAAAAAATCGAAATTACCGCTCCCGCACTGGGGCAAAAATTGACCGCAACAATAAAAAAAGATAGGTTAAACATAGAAATCCCCGATTCGATGTTCACGCCTGAAATTCCTCCCAAAGCGAGATGGCAAAGTGCATTTTAAAAATCCTACCGATTTTTTAAAAAATCCAGCCAATACTTTTGAAAAGTATATTTTGGGGTTGAAATTTGCCTAAATACTAATATAATTACATTGAGAGAAATAAGGAGGGAAAGGACTATGTATTCGTTAAAATTTTATTCGGTTATTTTGTTTTTTACGATAATAATTTTGCCATTCGCGATATTCGGCGGTGAAATTATGCGACCCGATGGCACGGTCGATGTCGTAGAACTTAACAAATATCTGCAACTGCATAATGCAAACTGGACGGCGGCGGAAAATAAATTTTCGACTATGTCGGCAGATGAGCGGAAACACCATTTAGGAGCGATATTGCCAAAAGAACCTCTCCCGCCAGAACGAAAACGAGAGGGACTGAAAAGAACTATGACATTCCAACCGACCTACGACTGGCGCAATGTGAATGGAGAAAATTTTATGACTCCCATTCGCGACCAAGGCGATTGTGGCAGTTGCTGGTCGTTTGCTGTTATCGGCGTTGCAGAAGGAATGATAAATGTTGCTGAAAACGACCCGGACATAGATATCGATTTGAGTGAACAGTATCTCGTTTCGAGCTGCTGTGCTTACGGTGATTGCGACGGCGGATATGTATATTCTACATTTGAATTTCTTGAATCGAACGGCGTTCCGCAGGAAAGTTGTTATCCATACGAAGCATCGAACTCGCCCTGCTCCTATAGGTGTTCAGATTGGCTAGGGGATCTGCGCAGTTTTGGCACACCGTTCTGGTTGCCATCCGGTGCATCGGTAAATACGATAAAGGCGGCACTTATGGATGGTCCTCTTGCTGTTTGTTTCGAAGTTTATACAGATTTCTACTATTATTATGGCGGAGTTTATTCTCACACTTGGGGTTCGTTTGAAGGGTGGCACGCTGTCGCACTCGTCGGATGGGACGATGCGGATTCTTCCTGGATATGCAAAAACAGCTGGGGAACTTGGTGGGGCGATAGCGGCTGGTTCAAGATAAAGTGGTGGCAGTGCAGCATCCACGACTGGGTTAGTGGGATAACTTACGAACCGCTTTCTGTCAACGCCACAGGCGATACTTTGATTTTCCTCGATAATCTCGCGAATCTATGGGGTTTTGCATCGGGCGGAAGTCCAAGTTTGTCTGAACCTGCAGGATATGATGCCGTGTGGCATCCAGGAATATTGGTGGACGATTCGACAGCAGTAAATACTTATGCACATCCAGTCGTGCCGACAACATTCGATGTGGATATTTCCGATTTGAATACATCGAAAAGCGATTCCATTCGTGTAAATGTCGCAATTACAATTTCTGTCTCGTCCGAGTATGGGGCACCATATCCATCGGATGGCGATGCGTTCTTGCTTGGAGAAATGGTTCAAGCTTATGTGGATTCGCTCATCGAAATTGAGCCAGGCAGATACGCTCACTGCTGTGGATATAACATTACCGGTCCCGATTCCGCTTGTGGAGATTCAAGTAAAGTGACATTCACCCCGACAGGATATGATACGATTGTCTGGCTGTGGGAAGAAATTTTGACTGTCACATCGAAAAGTGGTTCCGATACTATGCGCCTTATCACATCGCCAAATCCATGCAACCCGATGGCAAAAATCAATTTTTATATTCCCAAAGACGCCGATGTATCGCTCTATATGAAGGATTTAACAGGCAGAACGATAGCGAGAATATTGAACACGCATCTTAAAGCGGGCAAATACGAATATTACTGGGACGGCGTAGATAGATGGAACCGCGATGCACCGGCGGGAACATATTTCGTAGTGCTCAATGTAGGGAATACACGACATACTTCAAAAGTGGTTCTGGTAAAGTAAAATAATATTCCCAATCATCCATAAATCTAACCGTTGCAATCTGCAATATTTCTACCAATATTTTATAGAAATTGGAGTTTATATTTCTATAACATAGC
The DNA here is from genome assembly GCA_027007865.1 of bacterium. Classification (GTDB taxonomy): domain Bacteria; phylum UBP14; class UBA6098; order B30-G16; family B30-G16; genus JAGHAI01. Next base: position 12,951 of record JALTEE010000483.1, on the reverse strand, counting down.
AGAAAATTGTTGCAAAATTTTAAAACACATCACTTATTGTATATTTTGACAGGAGGTCGCTATTTATGGAATATCGGAAATTGGATAAATCGTTTTCGCAAGTGGACATTGAGAACGAAACCCTCGATTTCTGGGATAAAAGAAATATTTTTATGCGTTCACTCGAATTATCGCGAGAAAAGCCTCGATATAATTTTTACGAAGGTCCGCCGACAGCGAATGGCAAGCCCGGCGTGCATCATGTAATTTCCCGCACAATCAAAGATATCGCTTGCCGATATAAATCTATGACGGGCTTTTATGTCGAGCGCAAAGCAGGATGGGACACTCACGGCTTGCCTGTCGAAATAAGCGTGGAAAAAGAACTGGGATTGAAAAACAAGAAAAATGTGCTGGAATACGGCATCGACAAGTTCAACAAAGCCTGCAAAAACAGTGTTCTGCGCTATCTGAAAGATTGGGAATGGATGACGCGCCGCATCGGATATTGGCTCGACCTCGAACATCCATACATTACATACCAGCCCGAATATATCGAATCGGTATGGTGGATACTGGCGAAATTTTTTCGAGAAGGATATATCTACAAGGGCTATAAAGTTCTGCCATATTGCCCTCGCTGCGGAACTGGACTTTCTGACCACGAAGTCGCTCTCGGATATCGCGATACCGAAGACCCGTCGGTAACTGTGCTTATAAAATTAACATCGCCGCTGCCGGGCGAAGCGGAAGTGCCCGAAGACACATTTTTCCTCGTATGGACAACGACGCCGTGGACATTGCTGTCGAACCTCGCTCTCGCTGTTCATCCGAATTACGAATATCTGCTCGTTTCTTACGAAAAAAAGAACTTGTTTATCGTAAAAGAGCGCGCCGACGAAGTTCTCGGCGAAAACGAATATAAAATTTTAAAATCATACAAAGGCAGCGAACTCGTAGGATTAGAATACGAGCCGCTTTTCAAATTTGTTCAGCCCGATAAAAAGGCGTGGTTCGTCATCACCGCCGACTATGTCACTACCGAAGATGGAACAGGCATCGTTCATACCGCTCCTGCATTCGGAAAGGAGGATTTCGAATCGGGTCAAAAATGGGAACTGCCGATGGTGCAGTTGGTCGATGACGAAGGACGCATAAAAAACGAGGCAACGCCTTTTGCGGGAATGTGGTTCAAAGATGCAGACGCGAAAATACTCGACGATTTGAAAAAGCGAGGATTGCTTTTCGACAGCAGGAAAATCGTTCACTCGTATCCGTTCTGTTGGCGGTGCGATTCTCCGTTGCTGCAATATGCGCGTGCGAGTTGGTATATTCGCACGACCGCATTCAAGGATAAAATGCTCGAAGAAAACAAGCGGATAAAATGGTATCCGGAGCGCATCGGTTCGGGCAGGTTCGGCGAATGGCTGCGAAATAATATCGATTGGGCGCTGTCTCGCGAACGATTCTGGGGAACTCCGCTCAATATTTGGATTTGCGAAAAATGCGGCAACCAATATGCACCCGAATCGTTCGATGAACTGCGCAAAATGGCGCTAAATCCCGTTCCCGATGATTTCGACCCACATAAGCCCGAAGTGGATAATATAAAATTAAAATGTCCAAAATGCGGCGGCAAAATGACGCGAACCCCCGAAGTTATTGACTGCTGGTTCGACAGCGGAGCGATGCCATTCGCACAGCATCATTATCCTTTCGATATCTCCGATGAGAAATTTTCCAAAAAATTTCCCGCAGATTTCATTTCCGAAGCGGTTGACCAGACGCGAGGGTGGTTCTATACACTGCTCGCAATTTCGACCTTCCTAAAAGGACAATCGTCATACAAAACCTGTGTCGTTATGGAACTCGTTCTTGACAAAAATGGGCAAAAAATGAGCAAATCGCGTGATAATGTGGTGGACCCTGTGGCGATAATCGATAAATACGGCGCCGACACGCTGCGATGGTATTTTATCACTATGAGTCCGCCGTGGATTCCAGCAAAGTTCGATGTGAATGGTGTCGGTGAAATTTTTAGAAAGTTTTTCGATACATTCAGAAACACATTCAATTTCTTTGCAATCTATGCGAGCATAGATGGATACGAGCCGCAGGATTTGCCCGATGAACTGCCGAACATCCTCGACAGATGGCTGATTTCTCGGCTGAACACAATCGTAAAGCAGTATCGCGATTGGATGGACGATTATCAGATGACACGGAGCGCCAGAGCGATTCAGAACTTCGTTATGGAAGAACTTTCCAACTGGTATGTCCGCCGAAACAGGCGCAGGTTTTGGCGCAGCGGAATGGACAGCGATAAAATGACAGCATATACGGTTCTATGGACTGTGCTGAAAACGGTTTGCGAACTTATCGCTCCGTTCGCGCCGATGACAGCGGATTTCTACTGGCGAGAACTGACAGAGCCAATTCGTGAAAAAGCGGGTGAATCGGTTCATTTTGTCCAGATTGGAGAGCACGATAATGAAAAAATCGATGAAAAACTCGAAAAAAATATGTCGCTGCTGATAAAAATCGTGGAACTCGGTCGTTCTGCGAGAAACAATGCGCAAATCAACATTCGCCAGCCGTTGTCGAAGATGGTTGTGATACTGGAAGATGACGAAAAGCTGACGGACGATATGACGAATGTCGCTCTCGAAGAACTCAATGTAAAAAAATTGGAATATTCGGACGATAGTTCGCAGTTCACCACATATCGTGTCAAGCCGAATTTTAGAGAACTCGGTAGAAAGTTCGGCGCGAAAATGCCTTCGGTGAAAGCCGCTATCGAAGCGATGGCGCCCGATGACATCGCTGCGGGAATGGCGGACAAAAAATGGTTCATATCGATAGATGGCGCAGAACATATTTTAGGCGAAGAGGATATAGAAGTCGAGATTGTTTCAAAAAATTCATTTTCGACGGTATCCGACAGAGGAGTGACCGTTGCGCTGAACACGATTATCACGGAAGAACTCCGCTACGAAGGATATGCACGCGAAGCGGTGAACCGCATCCAAAACACGAGAAAAGAAGCGGGATTGGAAGTAACTGACCGCATCTCTCTCGCACTGATTACCGACGATGAGGAATTGAAAAGCGCACTGCAAAAACACAGCGATGAGATAGCGAGTGAAACATTGGCGCTCGACCTCGCACTCGAACCTATGCCCGATGCGGATTTCCAAAAAGAATGGAAATTGGCGGGCAAAAAGATAGCGATTGCGGTAAAAAGAATATTGTGAACAAGTGTTTTGCATTGTCATTTCTCCTACCCTGGCGGGAGAAATCCAGAAAAGAATAAAAACACTGTCCCGTCATTGCGGGAGAGTTGGAAATAACAGAAAGTATTACATCGATAATCGATAATTTTTCGTTTAATAACGGGAGGGATTTTTAAATGCGTTTATCCAAAATAGTTTTGCTATTGCTCACTTTATTTCTTGCCGTTGGAGCAAGCCACTGGGACAAAGTTCTCACATCGGACAGCAGCGGGAGCAAGGCATCGATGGTCGTTGCTCGAATTGGCAATGGTTATGTTGCGGCGGATATCGATTTAGATGGGGATGACGGCAATTTCGAGGAAGGCGGCGACCCCACTGGAAGCGGAACTTATGTGAAACTTACATTTTCTTGGCCCGGCGACGGATGGACAGAATGGATGATTTTCTATGTCGATGGAACCTGGGCGAAAACGCAAGCAGAAGCCGCCGGAGACCCGGCAAGCACAATGCCAGCATCGGATACACAATATGTTGTAACTTCCGATACGACCGTCGTTGTCGAATGGTGGGATTGGAATGGTGTAAAAATTCGACTGCGATATCGTCCTGTATCGCTCGGCACAAGCCCGGGTGAAATCGAGGTGATAAAATACAGCATTACTATGAAGCCCGTAGACGGTTCTACACACGATTGCGGAGCATTAATTTATTTCGATACGAAGATAGATACGAACGATGGTGCACCGATTTCCACATCTTACGGATACGATGCAAACTCCGCTATTTTTTATGCGCCAGCTATACCTACCCTGTGGCGAGCATATTCTGGCGGATATCCGCCTGCACTGGGAGATGTCCGTGCGCTTGGTGTCCTCACAGGATATGAAGCGACAATGCCCGATGTATTCTGGTATGGGCAGTGTTGGAGTCCGCTCGATTTGACATATCACAGTATAGTTTTCGGTTGGGATGATGCTCAATGGGTTGCCTCGGTGGGTTCGCCTTATGACGATTCCGCCGTTATGACAAAATGGTATGACAGGCCTATTTCGCCGGGAGACAGCGCTAATTTTGTTACCTATTTTGGCATCGGCAATTTCGATACGACATCGGTGACACTGATTCACGACCCGCCGACATTTTCATACGATTGTGACGGCACGATGGACCCCGACACTGTTCACTTCACATTTATGTTGATAAATGGCGGAACAGATTCGATTTGCGATGTCGAAGCGACGCTCGACTGTCCCGGATTCAACATCGTTTCTACCGAAAATCCCGACAGCGTCGGCACGATGGCTGGATACGGCGGTTCATACAACATCGACTGGGGCGTCCAATTCGACCCGTCGGTATGGGGAACAACGCAAAATTATACAATCACGATAGATTTCAGCAACTGCTTCGGATTCGACAGCACATTCACCGATACTTATTCTGTTTATATTCCACACCCGAGTAATATAGAATTGACCGTAACCGCCGATGACACCGTAATTTGTGCGGGAGATAGTATTCAACTTCACGCAGCATATACGGGAGCGGTCGGAACGCCGACATACCAATGGCTTCCCGACGAAGCGATTTCGGATGTTCATTCCACAGACCCATTTGTCTATCCCGACCACGATATCGGATATACATTTTACATTACCGATGAAAACGGCTGTATGGATTTTGCGGGGATAATTATCAATGTTTCAAATTTGACAGTGGAAGCGGGTTCGTCATTTGTCGCTTGTTCCGGCGATTCTGTTCAAATCGGCGGAACTCCCGCTGCATTCGGGGGAATTACGCCATACACATATTCCTGGTCGCCCACATCGGGATTGTCCAATCCGTCTCTGCCAAATCCGTTTGCTTCGCCATCCGCACCGAGATGGTATTATCTCACCGTTTCGGATAACGCGGGCTGTTCGGGAATGGATTCCGTATTCGTTGATATTTCATCGAGTCCCTATGCTTATTGTGTTGTTCCGGATTCGTGCGGCGGAATAATTTCGTGCAATCCGCCAGAATTCTATTTTATCGTGAACGACCTCGGTGTGCCTATCGATGAAACCGCATTCGTTGTTGAAATAAACGGAACGCCTTATGATTGGGCGTCCGGTGTGATGACATATTCCGATTCGACACTGACTATAACTCCACCGTCGCCATTTTCCAATGGAGATACGGTTTCTGTGACGCTTGTGAATTATGAGAATGCCAATGGTTGCAACGGCGAACAGGATTCTTGCAGCGTCATCGTCGATATCGAAGCGCCAATGGCGGATATGACATCTCCCACGCCCGGCTCGACGATAACAGACCCCGCACCCGATATAACAATCGACATTACAGATTCTCCCGCTGGCGTCGATACAAATTCGTTCGATTATATCTCGGTATATCTGAATGGCACGCCCGTTTCGGGTTTCACTTATGATTGGAGCGACCCGACACTTATGCTGTCAGGCTTCTCTTTCACCGCAGGCGGAACCGTTACCGTCTGCCTCGATTCGCTATACGATGCAATCGATTATCCATACTGTCCGCCAAATTCCGATTCGATTTGCTGGAATTTTATCGTAACCGTTGGAAATGTCGTAGCGTATCCAATCGAGCCGAATGGCGATGAATATACCGCTTGCGATGACCAGGTATTGACGATTCATCTCGAAGGCACAGTCAACGCCGTCGATGCAACTACGATTTCGCTTATAATCGATGGAACACCATATACAGTCGATTCTTCGGAAGTCGATTACGATGGCGTTGCGGAAGTTCTGACTTTCGACCCCGGCGGCGCTTTTTGGTCGGATAATGACACGGTTTGCGTTTCGTTGTGGGCTATCGATGTCTTCGGCGGAGAAATGGACGATACTCTGCGATATTGTTTCTTCACCGATTTCTCGCCACCATACATCACGACGACTATACCCGCAGATAGCGATACTGTGCTAACACTCGAACCATCTTTCTCTTTCGATATATTCGACGATATGAGCGGATTGGAATCGCTTTTCGTTGTAATCGACGACACGATATTTCTCGCTCCCGATTCCACTTGTGTAACTTGGGACGGCACGACATTCGTATTCGATGCCGCTTGTGCGGGAATAATATATCCTCCGGACGAGGATGTGCAAATATGTATTAATGCTTGGGATTCGCCGGATTACTGCGGACCGAACGAACTCGATACCTGCTGGACATTTGTTGTTACGCGAGAATGTTCGCTTGCTGCCGATGCGGGAGCGGACACATCGATTTGCACCGGAACAGTTCTGCTTCTCGGCGGGAGTTCGGTAGCGACAGCGGGAACCGCACCGATAACATACGAATGGTACGAAGTCGGTGCTGGAACGCCATTTTCCACAGACGAACATCCTTCCGTTACGCCGACATCGCCGACTACTTATTATGTTATCGTAACGGACGGCCTCGACTGTATCGCTACGGACACGGTTTTCGTCGATGCACACGATTGCGCCGGTCCTGTGGCATCGTTTGTAAGTCCAACGGGAGGATTTACATCGTGCGACCCGGAATCGATACTAATCAATTTGACAGACCCCGACGGTATCGACGAAGCGACAATTCAATTGCAGGTGAACGGCGTAACTTATGACACGAGCGATTGGGAACTGTATTATTCCGCTCCGTATCTTATTTTTGTTCCTTCTCCGATGTGGACGGATGGCACTACGGTTAATGTTATTCTTCTTTCTGCGGATGATACAGGTGGAAATCCGCTGTCCAGCACGATTTCGGAAAGTTTCACCGTCGATTTATCTGCTCCGTATATATGGAACAATTATCCCAGCGACGGCTCGATAATCTCTTCTCCGCATCTACAATTCAGTTTTTACATAGATGACGATATTTCTGGATTGGACACCGCTTCGCTCGATGTCTCTGTCGGCTCGTATCATTTTTCCAGTGGAGATAGTTGTTTAACAATTGCTCCTGTGGACACATACTGGCTGGTCTCGATAGATTCTATGTGCTTGCCGATGAGCGGCTGCGATACGATGACAGTTCATCTTCTCGCCACCGACAGCACCAATTTCTGCGCGGATAACGCACTCGATGTAGTCTGGCATTTCTCGACAGACTGCGAACCGCCGACGGATTCTGTGATTGCAATTCAGGAATCGCTTTGGTGGTCTTGCGATTATGACAGCATAATTATCTTTTTGGCAGATTCCGCACCGGGCATAGACCCTGCGGGTATCTCGATTTTCGCTACGGACGGAGGAAGTTATTCTGCCAGCGCATCATTCGGCGACCCCGAATTGTTATACGATTCGGGAACGGGAATGCTTGTCTGGCATCCGTCGCCGCCACTGCCCGAAACAGGAACAATTACTGCGCAAATTACAGTGTCAGATTTATTGGGTAATTTGATAGTGGACGAATGGACATTCAACCTCGACCGAACGGCGCCGGAAATTTCCGAAACGGTTCCCGCCTGCGGAGAAACGGTCTATACGCCGACTCCCGATATTTACATCATCGCCACAGATGAAGGATGCGGAATAGTTTCCGCTTCGCTCGAAATCGATGGAACGCCGTGTCCTATTGCGACATCGGGAGATACATTTGCAATCGATACTTCGCTTACTTTTGTCGGCGGGACATCCTATGAAGTCTGCTGGCATCTGGAAGATTGTGCCGACGATGTTTGCTCGCCCAATACTACCGATACCTGCTGCACATTCACAATCACCGGCGGCGGACCTTACGCATTCATTCGAAATCCCGAGGACAGCGCATTTGTAGCGTGTTCGACATATTCCGTTGCGATAACTATTTTCGATATCGATGGAGTTATTCCCGAATCGACAGCGGTTCAGGTTACGATTGACGGTGCACCGACTATATTGACAATCGATTCATCGGAAATTTCGTATAGTGAATTTGCCGATTCGCTCGACTTAATTTGGACACCGACAACGATTTACGATGGAATGACTGTCGAAATCGAAGTTATTTCCGCCAGCGACTCGATATTCAATCCACTCGGCGGTTCCGACGACATAACATTCTTCTTCGACCTCGTTCCACCTGTGATAACAAACCTCACGCCTGCGCCTGGAACAACAGTCGGCGAGCTTTATCCGTCGATTTGTGCTAATATATCCGACGATGGCAGCGGAATCGATTGGTCGAATATTGTAATCACTGTCGAGGGCACCGATTTCGATACTCTCGACCCTGCTATATCTGTGGATTTGATTACGGGACAAGTCTGTCTCGACCCGGCAATCGCATTTTCCGATTGGAGCGGTGGCGATACGATAGATGTCTGCATTTCCGCTGTGGATTCGCCGGACACCTGCGGACCGAACATTTCCGATACCTGCTGGAATTTCATCATCGCATCGGGCGGACCCGATGTCGCGATTCTGCGACCTGCGGACAGCGTATTTGTTGCCTGTGACCCCGATTCGATAATATGGAGTATCACCGACAGCGACGGCGTGGATTTTTCAACGCTTGTTCTGACAATCACAATCGATGGAACGCCTGCGAGATATGCTTACGGCGATGGTGAAGTGCATATTTCGGGCGATAATGTGGCATTCGTTCCCGCTACCAATTTCCCCGATGGTGCAGAAATACTCGCTTGCATAGATTCTGTCGCCGATTCGCTCGGAAATTTTAACGATGATATGGGCTGCATATTTTTCACAATCGACCTGTCTCCGCCGAACATCACGATTCTATCACCTCTACCCTGGGAAACCGTTTCCGATGCGCAGCCGATAGTTCGATTATTGCTGTCGGATGCCACGAGCGGCGTCGATTCGGCATCTCTCGTGCTGACAGTGGATGGGACGATTTACACAATCGACAGTACTTGCCTGACATATTTCGACGATGGCGATTCGCTCATTTTCGACCCGGCGCTGTGCGGAATTTCATTCACGGGCGGCGACACAATAGATGTCTGTCTTTCCGCCCCCGATTTAGCGGACAGCAATTTCTGTGGACCGAATACGCTCGATTCCTGCTGGAATTTCATTATCGCAGCGGATGCGCCAATCGTGTTCCCAATCGAGCCGACAGATTCTTCCACCACCAGTTGCCACCCTGAAACCGTGATGATTTACATTCACGATGGCGATGGTGTCGATGAAAGCACAATCACAATCGTAGTCAACGGTGATACTTTCACAACATCCGACCCGGAACTTTACTACAGCGGAGATACGCTATATTTCATTCCTTCGCCGCAGTTCAGCGATGGTGAAGAAGTTTCGATATCGGTGATTTCTGCCGCGGATATGCTCGGCAACAATATTTCGCCGATGTCCTATGTTTTCGATGTGGACTATTCGCCGCCGGTGCTTGTTCTTGATACTCCGCCAGATAGTTCAATGGTAATCGATAATCAGCAGGATGTTGTCGTTCAAATTACCGATGTTCCTGCTGGCGTGGATTCTGCGAGTGTTACGATTTCGATTGCTGGAAATGTAATCCCGCAAAATCAATTCGTGTGGAATAGAATTTCAAATGGCTACGAACTGCGATATATTCCCGAGAACTATGGCATAACATTTTCCGATGAGGATACGATTTGGGTTACGGTATCCGCTTACGATGCAATAACTTACTGTGGTGGCAATTTTGCAGATACATTATGGTTTTTCACCATAGAACCCGAGGTGAAATGTGATGCGAGTCCGAAGCCGATTACACCAAACAACGATGGACACAACGACAGAGTCGTGTTCAAGTATCCGAATATGTTCTCTGAAGATGCGGAAATCGTGATATATGATGTTCAATCGCGAGAAGTGTATCGGAAGAAGATAACACACTCTACTTTTGGCGGTAGCGGCGGCACTAATGTATGGGACGGAACGGATTCCAATGGGAAATTGCTCCCGCAGGGCGTTTATATATATGTGATTACGGTGAACGGCGATGTAGTATGCAACGGAACTGTGGCAATTGCGAGATAAAAAACAGTGGTTTGAGAAATTCGACGAATCGAGATTGGAGGCGATTTTAATGGCGCGTAGCAGTGCAATAAATGTCGTCGGCGTTTTTGCCGACCCGCGAAAATCATCTGTTGTATCCGCTGCGCATAGGCTAAAAAGCATTTTGCACAGTGTTGATGTTCTCTGGGCGAAGGATATTTCGCAATCTGCTGGTTTCGGCGAAGGCGTTTCGGCAGCGGAACTCGGCAATGCAGATATAATCATCACCCTCGGCGGAGATGGCACGATGCTTGCGGCTGCGCGAAACCTCGCACAATACGAAGTTCCAATACTCGGCGTGAATATGGGACGACTCGGCTTCTTAACCGACCTATCACCCGAAGAACTCGGAACTGCGCTTCCTGCGATACTATCGGGAGAATACTGGGTCGAAGAACGAATGATGCTTCAAGCAGAAGCAAATGAGATTTTAGATGAAACATTGCTCGGACTCAACGAAGTTACAATCGAAAAAGGCGGTTCGCCGAGAATAATTCACCTTACTGTATATGTTTCTGGGTGTCTCGTAAGTCACATCTGGGCGGATGGCATCATCACGGCGACGCCGACAGGATCGACCGCATATTCTATGGCTGTTGGCGGAGCGATACTTTCGCCACAGATGAACGCTTTTATCATCACAGCGCTTGCGCCATATACGCTCGCAATTCGACCATTGATTGTATCATCAAACGATGTGGTAGAAATTCACTATGATAGCAGCGACCCAGAAAAATTACCGCATCTCACAGTGGACGGGCAAACCACGCTCGAGCTATTGCAGGAAGGCGTTGTGATAATAAAAAAATCCCCATATAGCGCACGATTTGCAAAATACCATAGACGCTCGTTCTATGATGTTTTGAGAACGAAACTCGGCTGGGGTCCGCCACCATCGGCAAGCCATTCAACTTGACAAGCGCTCTGCCTGACCATTATCTCTTTGGCGCTTGCGAGTATCGCTTATTGTTTCGCTCGAATTATTGTAATTAAATAGCATTTTATATTTTTTAGGAGGTGCCTTGAAAGAGAAAATAACGATACTCGATTTTGGGTCACAATACTCGCAACTTATCGCCCGCAGAATTCGCGAAATAGGCGTTTATTCGGAGCTGCTTCCGTGCACAGCGAACCCGTCTCGGTTTGCCGATGATTCACTCAAAGGAATTATACTTTCCGGCGGACCCGCATCGGTTCTGTCCCCGAGTGCGCCCGATGTTGATAATAAAATATTCTCACTCGGTATCCCGATTCTCGGGATATGTTATGGAATGCAATTGATTGCGAAGAAGTTTGGCGGGGAGCTCGCCATTACAAAGCGTAGAGAGTATGGTCCAGCGAATTTAATCATCGACAGAAATACAGGCATATTCGATGGCATCGGCGGCGGAAAAGTTTGGATGAGCCACGGCGATAACATTGAGGTTTTACCAAAAAGCTTTTCGGCAATCGCTCACACCGAATCGCTGCCAATCGCCGCAATTGCAAATCCCGAAGAAAAAATATATGCTACGCAGTTTCATCCGGAAGTGCATCATACCGAAAACGGAATAAAAATTTTGGAAAATTTTGTCCGCAATATTTGCGGATGCACAGAACAATGGAATCTTGGCGAATATGCACAGCAAAAGATTTCAGAAATTTCCTCACTCATTGCGGACGATGAAAAAGTCGTCCTCGCATATTCAGGCGGAGTAGATTCCACAGTTGTTGCAGCGATGTTGTATAGTGCGGTTGGCGATAGACTCGTTCCTATTTTCGTCGATAACGGATTACTTCGCAAGAACGAAGCGGGGGAAGTCCGCCGCAGATTTGAAAAATTATTCAGGCATAAACTTAATTTTGTGGATGCGTCGGAAATTTTCATAAAAGCCCTACACGGTGTATCGGAGCCGGAGAAAAAGCGAAAAATTATAGGACACACATTCATAGAAGTTTTTCGCAGCGAAGCGGCGTCCATTCAAAATGCGCGATGGCTCGCCCAGGGAACACTTTACCCCGATGTAATCGAATCCGTATCATTCAAAGGACCATCCGCCACGATTAAAACGCATCACAATGTCGGCGGGCTGCCCGAAATTCTCGGCTTTTCATTGATAGAGCCACTGCGCGAACTTTTTAAGGACGAAGTCCGAAAAATAGGCGGTGAACTCGATATTCCGCGCGAAATGTTGTGGAGACATCCTTTTCCTGGACCCGGTCTTGCCGTGCGAATATTAGGCAATGTTACGAAAATGCGCCTTAAAATGCTTCGAGAAGCGGATGCAATATTTATAGAGGAATTAAAAAACAGTGGTTGGTATGATAAGGTTTGGCAGGCATTTGCGGTGCTGCTGTCGGTTCGCAGCGTCGGTGTGATGGGGGACGAGCGAACTTATGAAAATGTCATAGCGCTGCGCTCCGTGAATTCCACCGATGGAATGACTGCCGACTGGTCGAAATTACCGGGAGAATTGCTTGCAAAAATATCATCGAAAATTGTAAATTCCGTAAAAGGTGTGAACCGAGTTGTATATGACATCACGAGCAAGCCGCCGGGAACAATAGAATGGGAATAAATCCGATTTTTAACGGAGTAAAATTTTATGACGGAAAAACCTGCTAAAATAGAAATAGGAAATATATACAATATGAACTGTATAGAAGGGATGAAAATGCTCCCCGATGCTACTGTTGACCTTGTTATTACCGACCCACCTTTTGCTATAGGTTTTAAGGCAAAAAGAAATAATTATAATAGAACTACATCACGAGTGATGAAA
>JALTEE010000482.1 GCA_027007865.1 bacterium | reverse complement strand
AACAGGATGCATCATACGATTGTTCACAAAACCATTCTGTTAAGTGCCTGGGTACAGGTACTGGCAGGACTGGTACTTGGGGGAAGCCTGGTATATTGGCTAATGAGACGAAGAAAACGAAGAAGAAAGAAATTTGATAAAGGATAAATGTAAAAATGTTTAACAATAAAAACATACTTATAACCGGAGGAACAGGCAGTTTTGGAAAACAGTATACCGAAACCCTACTTTCCAAATATAGACCGAACAAAATTATTATTTATTCCAGGGATGAATTAAAGCAATTTGAGATGCAGCAGGTATACCATGCACCTTGTATGCGTTATTTTATAGGTGATGTACGTGATGGGGAACGTTTGAAGGAGGCGATGAATGAAGTAGACTATGTCATTCATGCTGCGGCAATGAAGCAGGTACCTGCTGCTGAATACAATCCAATGGAGTGTATCAAGACAAATATTTATGGTGCAGAAAATGTGATAAAAGCTGCAGTTTTCAATGAAGTAAGCAAGGTAATTGCTTTGTCAACCGATAAGGCGGCTAATCCAATCAACTTATATGGCTCTACTAAACTTGCTTCAGATAAATTGTTTGTAGCAGCAAACAATATGGTGGGGAAAGGAAAAACACGTTTTGCCGCAGTGCGTTACGGAAATGTTATTGGCAGCCGCGGCTCTGTTATTCCCTTTTTTGCTAAACTTATAAAGAATGGTGCCACAGAATTACCGATTACGCACCCAGATATGACTCGTTTTATGATTACACTCGAAGAAGGTGTAAATTTTGTTCTGAAAAATTTTGAACGAATGCAGGGTGGTGAGATCTTCGTTCCAAAAATCCCTTCAATGAAAATGACTGAATTGGCAAAAGCGATGGCTCCCGGACTTCCGCAAAAGATTGTAGGTATTCGTCCAGGTGAAAAGCTGCATGAGATAATGTGCCCTGCAGATGACAGTCATTTGACGCTGGAGTTTGATAGTCACTATGTTATTGAGCCTACCATCACATTTGCGTTTAAAACAAGTTATAAAGAAAATCGCCTGGGAGAGAAAGGGACGCTGGTTGAACAAGGATTTGAGTATAATTCAGGCAATAATACTGATTGGCTGACAGGTGAGCAGTTTCTTAAAATAGCAAAAGAATATCTCTAATGCATTTTATCCCTTACGGAAAACAATGGATTGATAAAGCAGATATTGAAGCAGTAGTGAGGATACTTCACTCTGACTATTTGACAACAGGTCCGAAGGTGCAGGCATTTGAAAAAGCAATGGCAGCGTATTGTGGTGCTAAATACTGTGTTGCCGTATCTAATGGTACGGCGGCGCTGCATCTGGCTTCTCTGGTATTGCTCAATAAAGGTGATAAGGTATTGACTACGCCAAATTCTTTTTTGGCAACTGCCAATGCCATTTTGTATGCAGGGGCAAAGCCGGTTTTTGTCGATATCGCCCAAGACGGAAACATAGACCTTTCGCTATGTGAGAAGATTTTACAGACAGACAGAACAATCAAAGCACTCTATCCTGTCGCTTTCAGTGGGAAAATGATTGATCAGCAAAAGCTTAAAGAACTACGGGAAACGTATGGAGTGAAAGTACTTGAGGACTGTGCTCATGCTATGGGGGCGAAAGAGGGGGACATTACAGCGGCTTCCTGTACGAACAGTGAATGCAGTATCCTTTCCTTCCATCCTGTGAAACATATGACTACCGGAGAGGGGGGTGCAGTAACGACAAACTCCAAAGAGATTTATGAAAAACTGTTGATGCTTCGTGGGCATGGAATGATTAAAACATCTAAGATGAAACCCTGGGAATATGAGATGCATGATCTTGGGTTTAATTACAGGCTTACAGATATACAGTGTGCCCTTGGCCTTTCCCAACTTGAAAAACTTGATATATTCATAAAAAGAAGGATTGCATTGGCAAAGCAGTATGATGAAGCATTCTCAGGTACAATGGTAAAGCCGTTATATACTTATAATGGAAAATCATCATACCATCTTTATGTAGTGCAAGTTGATTTTGGACAATGTTCTATTTCCAAGGAAGAACTTTTTGTGAAAATGAAAGCAAAGCAAATTGGCTTGCAACTGCACTATATTCCCATCAACAAACAGCCTTATTACCGCAGTCTTGGATACGGGAAAGAAACAACTCCTGTTATGGACCAATATTATGAACAGTGTTTCTCTCTTCCAATGTTCCCTAAATTGACAGATTGTGAGCAAAAATATGTGATCATGACACTTTTTGAGGTGCTGCATGGCTAAGTGTGTTGCCATTATCCCTGCAAGAGGAGGGAGTAAGCGTATCCCCAGAAAAAATATTAAAGCATTTAACGGAAAACCATTGATTGCTTACTCCATTGAAACAGCTTTGGACTCAGGATTATTTGAAAAGATCATTGTTTCTACAGATGATAAAGAGATTTCGGCTGTTGCCAAAGAGTATGGTGCTGAAGTACCGTTTGAAAGACCAAAATCACTTTCCGGCGACTTTACCGGGACTGCAGAAGTAGTTGAACATGCACTTGCCTGGATGGAAACAAAAGGAGAATATTATGACTATGTTTGTATTATTTATGCAACTGCACCGCTTTTGCAGAGTGAGTATCTGATAGAAGGATACCATGTATTGACAAACAGCAGTGCCGTATATGCTTTTTCTGCAGCTTCTATGCCTTTCCCCATACAGAGGACCTTCTCTGTCACAAAAGAGGGAAGATGTGCCATGTTCTTTCCTGAACATTATAAAACACGTTCACAGGATCTTGAAAAATCCTATCAGGATGCGGGGCAATTTTATTGGATAAAAAGAAGTGCGAAGTCTCAAGAGATTATGTTTGGGAAAGATAGTATCCCTGTCATTTTGCCAAGGTACATGGTTCAGGATATTGATACGGATGAAGACTGGGAGAATGCGGAATTGATGTATCAGCTACTTCAAAAAAGGGGCACAGGGAATGAAAATTCTTTTTCGTGCAGATAGCTCATCAGACATTGGGACAGGGCATATTATGCGTGACCTTGTCCTTGCAGCGCAATACCCTGATGCGGAGATTCTGTTTGCGGTACAGGACCTTCCAGGCAATATCAACGGTAAAATTGTTGAGGTAGGTTATGATATAGAGATACTGAAATCCAATAGGATTAACGTCTTAAATAGAATACTTGAGAAGTATGTCCCGGATATGCTGGTGATCGATCATTACGGGATTGACTATTGGTTTGAGAAGGAGATAAAATCCAGATATCCTGGGCTTATACTGCTTAGTTTTGATGATACCTATGAAAAACACTATTGCGATATTCTGCTCAATCACAATATTTATGCGAATGAGGCAAGGTATGATGGTCTGGTTCCTCTACACTGTGAATTAAAATGTGGTTCCGAATATACACTTTTTCGTGAAGAGTTTCAAAAAGAAAAAGCGAAAGGAAGACAAAACAGAAATAGTCTGAATACGTTGAAAGTTTTCATCTGTATGGGGGGAACAGATCATGCAAATATCACTCCAAAAATTCTTGCTGTAATGCAACTATTTCCCAATATTCATTCAGAAGTGGTTACAACGACTGCCAATGCACACTTATCGGAACTGGAAGCCTATGCTGCCAATCATCCTAATGTTACACTCCATATAAATACGACTAAAATAGCAAGGTTGATGAATGAAACCCATTTGGCTATTGTAACCCCAAGTGTGATACTTAATGAAATATTTTACATGGGAGTGCCGTTTGTTGCAATTAAAACAGCGAATAACCAGAAGTTTATGTATGAATATTTGCTAAAGTCAGGAGATATTGCATTAGCAGGTTTTAATTGGGGACAGTTGAGAGAAAAAATTAGTCTATTCATAAAACCGTTACATATTGAGTTGATTAATTTTATTGACTTATGTTTAGATGAGAAAAAAATGATTTTAACATGGCGGAACAATGACAAGGTTCGTCAATGGATGTTTATTCAGGAACAGATAGCATTAGCAACACATTTAGACTATATTAACTTTTTGAAAAACTGTAATAACAGGTATTATTTTTTGGTTAAAGTCAATAATAGGCCGAGGGGAGTGATTGATTTTACAAATATCAATTTTGAGGATAAGAGCTGTGAACTGGGTATTTATGCCAATCCATATATAAAAGGTGTTGGTAATATCTTAATGCAAGTGTTACTTGAATATGCATTTGGAGAACTTGGTATGCAAAAACTGATAGCTAAGGTTTTTAAAAATAATATCCGTGCTGTACGATTATATAAACAGTATAATTTCAAACAGACGGGAATAACAATTATAGGTGGAGAAAACGTGATTATCTTGGAGTTGAACAATGAAAATTGGTAATTTTGATCTATTGTGTGATGGAGTATATATTATCGCAGAACTCAGTGCAAATCATGGTGGAAACATAGAAATAGCCAAAGAAACGATCAAGGCAGCGAAAGAGATCGGTGCTAATGCAATCAAACTACAAACTTATACTGCAGATACCCTGACTCTGGATAGTGACAGAGAGGACTTTATTATAAAAGGCGGTACCCTTTGGGATGGTAAAACAATGTATGAACTGTATCAAAATGCATCTACGCCATGGGAATGGCATCAAGCGCTTTTTGATTATGCAAGAGAATTAGATATTGATATCTTCTCTTCACCATTTGATAAAACTGCTGTGGATTTTCTAGAGCAGTTTGATCCTCCAGCATACAAGATCGCCTCATTTGAGATTACAGACTATGAATTGATTCGTTACACTGCAGCCAAAGGCAGACCAATGCTTATCTCTACCGGAATTGCCACGATAGATGAGATACAGGATGTTGTTAATATCTGTCGAAATGAGGGGAATACTGATATAGTACTCCTTAAATGTACATCAGCATATCCTGCACCGCTGGAAGAAGCAAACTTAAGAATGATCCCCAGCCTTGCCGACACTTTTGGGGTTATCTCAGGTTTTTCTGACCACACTCTCGGGATAACGGCACCCGCAGTTGCGACAGCATTGGGGGCAAGGGTAATTGAAAAGCACTTTATCCTGGATAAGAATATTGGTGGAGAAGATGCCGCTTTCTCGTTGGACAGAACAGCTTTTTCAGAAATGGTACATGTGGTTAGAAATGCGGAAAAACTTCTTGGAAAAGTAGATTACAGTATGACAGAAAAGAAAAAAGAAAGCCGGAGGTTCTCCCGAAGCCTTTATGTTGTCAAAGATATTAAAAAAGGGGAAACTTTTTCTGAAGAAAATATCCGAAGTATTAGACCAGGCTATGGGCGGCATCCAAAATACCTGAAAGAAACTTTAGGCAAAAAGGCAACGAAAAACTATGTATTTGGTGAAGCTTTATTAAAATGATAACAC